>NZ_JAVRKK010000018.1:0-33208 GCF_031962545.1 Candidatus Igneacidithiobacillus taiwanensis | reverse complement strand
CACGCAAACGCCAGAGACTACGGAAGAAGAAGCAGTGCTTGCCGTGCCAGTAGCGAATACCGAGAGCACACCGACCCTGACCAGTGCCGCAGACCCTACGGATACCCTGCTTGCCCCGGCGGCACCAGAAGCCCAACCGACAACGCTACCGGGAGAATCATTACCTTCAGCAGAAAAACCGGCCGACGTTTCCCCCCAAGCCGCAGACCTACAAACCCCGCCTGCTGCCGAGGAGCTAGCAGCAAAGAGCGAGCAGGCTGCGGATCTCCGAGAGGTTTTCGCTGGTGCTGCGGCCGCATCCTTTCCAGCAGCGGAAACGCCACCTTTGGCACGCGAGCCGCAGCCCTCGGCCGCCGTGCCGCCTCCAGTCCTCAGCACACCCAGAGATCAGCAGGAAGCGCAGCCAGCGGTGCTAGCAGCAGCTCCAGGCGACGAAAAATTCTGCAAGACCTGCGGCGCCGTCTTTGGTGCGGGTGCGTTTTGTCGCAGCTGTGGAAAAGGCATCCTTCCCAACACCGGTGCCGAACCCAGTCAATCGGTGGAGCCGCGAAAAACCGGGCAGGGCAAAAAGCTTGGAATTATTGTTGCCATAGCGCTCGTTTTGGCGATTGCTGCTGCCGCTGCGTATTTCTTTTTGCGCCCGCGTGCGACTTCTCCGGCGGTCACCGCCGCTACCAGCAGTGCGTTGCCCGCAGCACCGGCGGCATCTACCGCCAGCGCAGTTTCCGCAGCGGCGCCCACGGCGTCGACCCAATCCGTGGCGGCACCCGTAAGCAGCCCCGCACTCAGTAGTGCGCCAGCGGCAAAACCCCAAGCGGCGCCGACGGTAAGTGTCCCAGTGGTCAAAGTACCCGTCGTCAAAATACCCGTCGTCCAGCCGCCCCATCCCAGGCCCGCAACAGCGCTGCCACACCCAGTACAACGGCCTTCGACACCTAGCGAAGCTGGCGAGCAACATGGGTTGACTGCCGAGCAGATGAAAAAATTACTCTCCCCCTTTGGTGGAAATGACTGATCTTTACTGCAAAATTGGAGGTTGTATGCAAGGTATTGTTCGCTCCGCTCGCTCCACGAGTGCACTGACCATTCTCACTCTGGGCCTACTTGCCGGCTGCTCGGCAAAATACAATACCCAGGTTCCGGCAATGCCCATCTCCATGCAGCAGGCCCAGGCCCAAGCGGGCGTCAAGCAGGCGGGCATCAACGTCTCGCGCCAGTTTGTTACCGCCTGGGAGGCCGCCAAGGGCAACATGAAAAATTCGCTAGAGCAATGCTCTCTGTCTGCGGGCTCGGGGTACGGCAGTCAACAGAGCTGTTGGCGACAGATGCAAAACCAAGCAGCAAGTTATGCCGGCCAATTCGCCGGCATGACCGTGGGCGGCCTCACTCCCGCACAAGAGCAGAGCTTTGCCCTGGCCAAGCAGGCGGCCGTCAACTTTTTTCACCTCAGCAGCAGCTACGCCAGTGACTGTAGCATCAGCACCCAGCGCTGCCTGCACAACGATGATTTGCGCATGCGTATGAATACCGAGCGCAAGGCGGTTGATAATTACCTCATGCATGCGACCGTCGTACCCAGCGCTGGCAGTTCGCTGCAATATGAGAACAATTCCGTCAACAACAACCTCGAGCAACTGCAGAACCCCAATATGGTTCCGCCGGCAGCCAATCGTCCGGCCATCAATGGATCGGGTCAGTGAGCCACTGGCATCCAACCATATAAGGAATATTATATGCTGCAGAACGCTCGACCGTTTTCTTGGAGCTCCGGGCTTTTTTCTTTAGCCAAGTGGGTTTCCTTGGTAGTCGCAATTCTCGCTTTGGTGGCTGCCATCATTTTTGCGCTCAGTTCTTTGGCGAATCGGGGCAATTTCCATGTTCCCCGCTTTGATTCTGCCGCGCGTGCCGCCTTGTTGGGAAACCTACCGACTAACCAAGCCAGTGTTGCGCAACAAAAGGTCAATCTGAAACTGAGTCAGGAATATGGTCGAGAAATCATCTCGATCATTTCCAAATACAACATTTCGGTAACCAATGAACAGCAAGTCATCAATCGCTTGGCAGCGTTACCGAAAGATTACCGCTCGGCCTTTGTTTCTGGCTGGGAGGACTACCTTGGCAACGGCATCGATTACGCCAAAAAAGAAGGCGTCTTTCAGGCCGTGGCCACCAGCAATGGCTTATTCAATCAGCAGCCGTCTACCGCCGATCTGCTCACGCAACAATATTTTGGCGAGTACAGCAATGCTATCAATACCGCCGAAAGTAACCGCGGACGTGAACGAATCGATCGTATCGCGAATCTCGGCATGGCGCTTTTTGCGCTGATGATTTTTGTCGTGGCTGTCATTGTCCCGATTTTGGTACAGGTAGAGCGGAATACTCGCCCGCTGCCGGCCATTAGCCCTGCTGCCAAGGTAGCAGTACCCGAGGATCGTAAAGCGGCATTCGCAACGCCAGTGGCGACACCGATCCAGAGCGATGCGAATCGCTGTCAAAATTGCCACCACGAGATCGTCATGGGCGATGCTTTTTGTGGCAATTGCGGTCACCGTCTGACCTAAGATTGCCATAGAACATCCTGCGCAGGAGCCGCCACCATGAAAACCGATATCGCGAACCTAGATTTTAGTATTATCAGCAAATCGCTGCAGGGTCTCACCCTTTGGCAGCCCATTGCCATTTTTGGCACGGCTTACCTCATTGGTCTTACCCTGTTTGGTCTACTCTCGTCTACCCACAGTATTTTCGCTGGGCTGGCCGGGGCCTTGTTGTTGATGATCCTTGTCGGCGCCGGATATCTGGGTGCTGGGCATTTTCTGAGCGCGGTGGCGCAGGATCGGGCGCTGCCCTCCCTGGTGCAAAGCCTCAGTTTCGGCCTGTTTACCCTGCCGCGCTTCATCGGCCTCATTATCATCGAGTACTTGTTGGTAATTGCGGTAATCATCGTCGAAATCATCTTGGTCGAAATTTGCCGCATCCCCGTTCTCGGGGGGCTTCTCTCGCTACTGATCTTCCCCGCCATCTTTCTTGCCAATGTGGCGTTGGTCATGATGTTTTTCGTCATGTTCAACCTCACTGGGCCGGCCCTCTGGTTTGGCGAAACCGTTGCTGGTGCCTTTCGCCATGTAGTCGCGGTTGCCCGCCGACGCCCGGGCCCGGTAATCTTTCTGCTTTTGAGCCTTGCTGCTCTTGCTGTCCTCATCGGGCTCCTCGTCTTTGGCGTGGCTGCCTATGTCCTGGCGTTGATGTCCGGTTACGTTGGCCTGCTTGGCCCGCAACTCTATGGGGTGGTGACCGAATTTCTGCAGAGTCTGGTCAATCCGTTTGCCTCTGCTGGAATGGAAAGCTTGGCGGATAGTAGCCTTGGCTATATGTTCCATGTCACCTTCAACGACCATCTCTACCCCATCAGCGCTTTGCTCACCGTCGCCTGCTTTCTCGTCTTGGTGGTCGCCATTCCCAACAACGTGCTCATGCTCGGGCTCGCCTATCTCTATGACCTCAATACCAAAATTGTGGACCCGGAGGAGGGCTCGGCGTTTGTGGATGGCGTCATGAGCGGCATGTCGAAAATGGCGGAGCGGACTCGTCAGGCAGCCGAGCAAGCGCGTCAGGCAGCCCGCGAGGCCTCCCAGCGAGCCGCGGCTGCGCGCCCGGAAAATCCCGTACCGCCAACAGAGCCCGCAAGCCCGAGCAGTGCCGTGGCAACCCATCCCACGTTCTGCCGCGGCTGCGGCGCCGCGTTGTCTGCCAACGACAAGTTCTGCGGCGAGTGTGGCCGCCCGGTCTGAGCGCGCGTACGCAACGCGATAGTATGTACCCCGGTAACCGTCGCCACGACTGGCGCGGCGGTTGCCCATTTCTCCTTCTCGCACTCCACAGCATCTATCCGGACAACCGCAAGGAATCGACCCGGAGATCCTTTTGATAGGATAATTGCGGCGTTACGCATGACCGAAAAACTTGTCATGCGACGGGTCTGTGCTAATTAGCGAAGGAGTGCATCGTGAAGAGGGGAATGCAGTTGTTGCCGGAGTCTTCCAAACCCTTTCTGCTGGACGCCATCCACGCTTGGTGTGTGGCGCAAGGCTACTCGCCGTTCATCGTGGTCAAGGTCGACTATCCGGGTGTCGAGGTTCCGCCGGGCTATGATCGCGATGGTCGTATCGTGCTGGACCTTTCGCCGTCGGCAGTGCATGGGTTGCAGATGGTAGATGCCTGGATCCATTTCCAGGCCCGCTTTGGCGGCGTGGCAAGGCGTATTTCCGTGCCAATGGCGGCGGTGGTAGCGATCTATGCAGCGGAAACCCAGGAGGGAATGGGCTTTCCCGAACCCACCCTGCCCGTCGACCCCGATCCCAAGGCACAGAAGGGGCAGACCACCGAGCCACAACGCCCCAGCCTGCGAGTCGTCAAATGAAGCGCCGATGTCTGCCCCTGCTCGCCGTGCTGGCTTGCTCCCTGGCCACAACCGCTCAGGCAGACATCTATGAGTACACCGACAGTAATGGGGTGATACACCTCACCAATCTGCCCCAACACAAGCAGCAGTACCACTTGGTGATGCGCACCCCGAGGATGCCGACGCAGCTAGCGCGGGCAGATTTCAATCCAGCGGCGCGCAAGTCTCTGCAACCCCTGGTCAAGGCGGCGGCAGCCCAATATGGACTGAGCCCAGCACTGCTCAATGCCGTCATCCGCGTCGAATCCGGCTTCAATCCCGGCGCGGTATCCAGCAAAGGGGCGATGGGGCTGATGCAATTGATGCCCGCCACGGCGAGCCGCTTTGGGGTGCAGGATGCCTTCAGCCCCGAGCAAAACATCCGTGCCGGAGCAGCCTACCTAGCGGAGCTGTTGCATCGTTTCAGCGGCGATTTGCGCTTGGCCCTCGCCGCCTACAATGCCGGTAGTCAGGCGGTAGTGCAGGCGGGCTACCATATTCCGCCCTTCCAGGAGACGCAGAATTACGTGCCCAAGGTCCTGGCCTACTACCAGCATTTTCAGTCCGAAGCTGGCAGCGACGGGCAGAGTAAGGCCTTGGTTCAGACGTCCAATCCGTAACGCTGGATCTTTTTGCTCAGGGTATTGCGGTTGATGCCCAACCACTGGGCAGCATCGCCGCGCCGGCCTTCGCTGTGCTGCAACACCGTCTCCAGCAAGGCGCGCTCGACTTCTTCCATGACCTTGGCATGCAGCTCGCGGGGAGCCTCACCGCCGAGGTCGGCAAAATAGCGCGTCACTTCGGTATGGACGCATTCGCGCAGGCTGGGCATTTGCTCGCGCTCGACCATCAGGGCTGCCTCAGGATGGTGACTTGATATCCGGGCACCGCCTGCAACTCGGGTCCCTGCAAAACAAAATCGACACGGCTCCTAGGGGAGAAACCCTCGGAGGGTTGGATGCCTTTGGGCAAATAGGCACTTGGGGCAAATTGCAGGGTCGCCACGGTCGACCCATAGGCATTACTGAGAACTACTTGAATCTGCGGGTAGGCCTGCACCATACCCGAAGTATTCTCGAGGGTGCCACGAATCACTGCCAGATGATTGGGTAAGGGCGTGACGGTACTATGGCCGATGTGGATTTCTGCATTGGGACCAGGCCAAGGCATGGTCACCCCCAAACGCTGGGCCGACTGCAGCAGAAAACTGCGTACCGGCGCGGCGCTTGCCAGATAGGCGTAACTGCGCGTCCACCACAGCACCTGCACGATCAACACCAAGACCAGGATGAGGATAACGGCCATGAGAAACCAGCGTCCCAGGCCGCCGTTTCGGGGTGGGGAGGAGTCCAGGGATTTGCTCAATGCTGGCCCCGCCACCGGCACTCGAAACACCTCGCCGCAGACACTACACTGCAAAGCCCCCTGATGCGCACGCAGCACGGCAGGGTCTACCGCAAAGGTCGATTCACAACGTGGACATTGGACTTCCATTTTCTTCTCCCACGAAACGTTCGCCCACCAGCAATGACCAACCGTCCCTTCTTTGGGCCGGTCGCAGAGAAAAATAGGGTGCATAAGCGGCCAGCAGCAAGGGCTCCTGCTCCACCAGCAGTCCAGACAGGGCGATCTTCCCGCCCGCCTGCACCCGCCGCGCCAGGCGCGGCGCCAAGTCTACCAGCGGCGCAGCGAGGATATTGGCTACCACGACAGGATACCTTTGCTCTTTCTCGGCCTCGGGGAGGGCAAGGAACAATTGCGACGAAACCCCATTCTGCTCTGCATTCTCACGCGCCACCTCGAGGGCGACGGGGTCGGTATCGACCCCCAGCGCCGTCTTGGCGCCGAGGAGCAGCGCGGCAATGGCGAGGATGCCCGAGCCGCAGCCGTAATCGAGAACGGTCTCGCCGCCCTGAATTGCCTCGCTCAAAAATTCGAGGCAGAGGGCAGTGGTGGCGTGCGAGCCGGTACCGAAGGCACGCCCTGGGTCGAGACGCAGGGTCAGGGCATCGACCGGCGCATCCGCCCAATGCGGCACGACCCAGAGGCGACCAAATTGCTGCGCCGGAAAGGCGGCCTGGGTCTGGGCCACCCAGTCTTGCTCGGCGAGCGCCTCGACTTGGGGCTGGTATTCCAGCCAGGCTTTTTGCGCGAGTAGCGCATCGATGCGCTGCCGTGCCGCCGCCGTGGCGGTAAACAGGGCCTCGCCACGATTCCAAGGCCAGTACTCGCCATCTACAAAGACTGGAGCGGTATCGTCATCTTCGAGCCAGGTGATGGCCTCGGCACCAGCGGCCAGCAAGTCCTCCTCCACTGCCGCGAGGTCGCGACCCGGAACCAGAAGACGCAGCTGCCACCAAGCCGGGTTCATCGTTCGAGCAAGGCCTCCAGGTAGTGGATGGAGACCCCGCCGGCAGCAAACTGGGCGTCGTCGATAACGCGACGATGCAAGGCAATATTGCTCTGGATACCCTCGATATTGATCTCCCGCAGGGCACTGCGCATGCGCGCCAGGGCCTCGCTGCGATCGGCTCCGCTGGCGATCAGCTTGCCGATCATGGAGTCGTAGTAGGGCGGCACCCGGTAGCCAGCGTAGACGTGGCTGTCGACACGGATTCCGGGCCCTCCGGGCGGGTGCCAGGCGGTGATCTGCCCCGGCGAGGGCACAAAACGTTCGGGATCCTCGGCATTGAGTCGACATTCGATGGCATGGCCGCGGAACTGCACATCTTCCTGGCGCAGCCAAAGTCGTTCTCCGGCGGCCACGCGAATCTGCGCCTTGACGATGTCGATCCCGGTGATCAATTCCGTTACCGGATGCTCGACCTGCACGCGAGTGTTCATCTCGATGAAGAAGAAGGTACCGGCGTCGTAGAGAAACTCGAAGGTCCCCACGCCACGGTAGCCGATGTCTTTACACGCCTGGACCACGGCAGCGCCCATGGCCTGCCGCTGTTCTGCCGTGATGCCTGGCGCTGGCGCTTCCTCGATGACCTTTTGGTGCCGCCGCTGCACCGAGCAGTCGCGCTCTCCTAGGTGAATGGCATTGCCGAAGCCGTCGCAGAGCACCTGAAACTCGATGTGGCGCGGCGTTTCGAGAAACTTTTCCATGTACAAGGCGGGGTTGCCAAAGGCACGCTCGGCCTCGGCGGTGGTCAACGCGACGGCATTGAGCAGGTGCGCCTCGGTATGCACCACCCGCATCCCGCGCCCACCGCCACCGCCCGCCGCCTTGAGGATGACGGGGTAGCCAATTTCCCGCGCCAAGCGCTGAATTTCGGCGGGGTCTTCCGGGATAGGGCCATCGGAGCCCGGCACACAAGGTACTCCGGCCTTACGCATGGCGGTCTTGGCGGCAATCTTGTCGCCCATCATGCGAATGCTTTCCGGGCGCGGGCCAATAAAGACAAAGCCGCTGCGCTCGACGCGCTCGGCAAAGTCGGCATTCTCGGAAAGGAAGCCAAAACCAGGGTGGATGGCTTCGGCGTCGGTTACCTCGGCCGCGGCAATCACTGCCGGGATGTTCAGGTAGCTTTTGTCCGAAGGCGCGGGCCCAATGCACACCGACTCATCCGCCAGTTTGACATGCATAAGGTCGCGATCGGGCTCGGAATGGACGGCAACGGTACGAATGCCCAACTCGCGGCAGGCCCGCTGTACCCGCAGGGCAATCTCGCCACGATTGGCAATGAGAATCTTGCCAAACATTGCTCAGGACTCGGGGGCAATAATAAAGAGGGGCTCGCCGTACTCGACGGGTTCGCCGTTACCGACGAGGATCTTGAGGATCTTGCCGCTGACGTCGGCCTCGATTTCGTTGAGCAGCTTCATCGCCTCGATGATGCAGAGGGTCTGCCCGGCCTTGACCGTGCTGCCTTCTTCCACGAAGGGTGGCGCCTCGGGAGAGGAAGCGCGGTAGAAGGTGCCGACCATGGGCGATTTGATCATGTAGCCTTCGGGTTGCGCAGGCTCGGCGGCTGGGGCCTCGCTCGCTGGCGCAGCGGCTACCGCAACCGGCTGGGGCGCAGCGGCAGGGAGGGTGTAGTGCTGCTGCACTGGCGCCGGCCGATGGCGGGTGATACGCACCTTGCTCTCGCCTTCGACCACCTCGATCTCGTCGAGGGCGCTCTTTTCGAGCAGGTCGGCCAGACGGCGAATAAATTGAATATCCATGCTGTATTCCTTTGCTTTTCTTCAAACCGAAAGGCGGCGGTGTACCGCCTCCAGGGCGAGAAGGTATCCCTCCGCCCCGAGGCCGGCGATAACGCCCTGCGCCAAATCGGAAAAATAGGAATGACGCCGGAAGGGTTCCCGCGCGTGAATGTTGGAGAGATGCACTTCGATGAAGGGGATGGCGACCGCACTCAAGGCATCGCGCAGGGCGACGCTGGTATGGGTGAAGGCGGCGGGGTTGATGATGATGAAATCCACCCCCTGCTCCGGCGCCGCCTGCACGGTATCGATGAGCACGTGCTCGGCATTGCTCTGTACGCTGCGCAGCTGCCAGCCCCAGCCCCGCGCCCGCTCGGCGAGAGCGGCATCGATCTGTGCGAGACTACGACTGCCGTAGTGCTGCGGCTCCCGGCGCCCCAAAAGATTGAGATTGGGTCCGTGGATTACGAGGATCTGGGCCATGGCGGCAGTTTTGAGGCGGTGGCGTACATGGCCTCAGAGTCTGCCGCAAAGCGAGGCACAAATCCAGAAGCGGCCCGCCTTAGAAGTGGTTTTCGATCAACCAGTCGGAAACGGGTAAGCGGTTGCGCTCCCAGGCATTGTCCTGCCCCTTGCCGATCGCCACCATGTAGCCAATGGCGTGATTTGCCGGCAACCGGATCAAGCGCGCGACGGCATCGAAGTCGAAGCCATCCATGGGGCAGCTGTCGTAGCCGAGGTCCTGAGCCAGGAGCATCAAGGTCATACCCACAATCCCCAAACTGCGCATGGCTTCATCACGCGCCACTTCGGGCTTGCCGCGGTAGTATTCGTCGAGCTTGGGCAATAAAAAGTCCTGTACTGGCTGCGGCGCCGTGGCCCAGTAGCGCTGCGGCTGTTCCTGCCAGGCATCGAGGTCGGCACAGAGAACGAGAAGCAGGGAGGCATCGGTGACCTGGGCCTGCCCCCAGGCTACCTCGCGGATGGCCTGGCGCAGTTGCGGATCCTGCACGTCGACGATGCGCCAATGCTGAATGTTGTAGGCACTGGGGGCAAGGGCGGCATTTTCGAGCAGCTGCTGACGGACCGCGGCAGGCATCTGGTGTTGGGGGTCGAAAGACTTGGCGGCGCGACGGCGTTGAACGGCACTCAGAACATCCATGCGAACTTCTCCTGGGAATGGAACTCCGTCCAATCATACCAACCAGTCTGTACTAAAAGCAAAACTCAGCGGGCGATGGGCTTATAGCGCAGTCGGTGCGGCCGTGCCGCCTCCTCGCCGAGTCGACGGCGCTTGTCTTCCTCGTACTCGCGATAGTTGCCGGTGAAGAACTCGACGTGGGCATCGCCCTCAAAGGCGATGATGTGGGTGGCAATACGATCGAGAAACCAGCGGTCATGAGAGATCACCAACACCGTACCGGCAAACTCGAGGAGGGCATCTTCGAGGGCGCGCAGGGTTTCGACATCCAGATCGTTGGAAGGCTCATCGAGGAGGAGGACATTGCCGCCACTGAGCAGGGTCTTAGCCAAATGCAGGCGACCTCGCTCACCACCGGAGAGTTGTCCCACCAGCTTCTGCTGGTCGGCGCCCTTGAAGTTGAAGCGGCCGCAGTAGGCCCGGGAAGGAATCTCGAATTTGCCGATTTGCAGGATGTCGAGACCGCCAGAAATTTCTTCCCAGACATTTTTCTTGGCCGCCAGGGCGTCGCGGGACTGATCGACATAGGCAAGCTGCACCGTTGGTCCGACCTTTACCGTGCCACTGTCCGGCTGCTCCTGCCCAATGATGAGCTTGAAGAAGGTGGACTTTCCAGCCCCGTTGGGGCCGATGATGCCCACGATGGCCCCGGGCGGAATCCGAAAGCTGAGGTTCTCGAAGAGCAAGCGGTCGCCAAACCCCTTGCTAACTCCGTCGAACTCGATCACCTCATTTCCCAGGCGCTCGGCCACCGGAATGAAGATTTCCTGGGTTTCGTTGCGCGCTTGGTACTCGTAAGAGCTCAGTTCCTCGAAGCGGGCGAGGCGGGCCTTGCTCTTGCTCTGGCGCCCGCGAGCGCTCTGGCGCACCCATTCCAGCTCTTGCTTCATGGCCTTGATCCGCGAGGCCTCACTGCGCGCTTCCTGTTCCAGGCGCTTTTCCTTTTGCTCCAGCCATGACGAATAATTTCCCTTCCAGGGAATCCCTTGGCCGCGGTCGAGCTCGAGAATCCATTCCGCGGCATTGTCGAGGAAGTAGCGATCATGGGTCACCGCTACCACCGTGCCGGGAAAACGCTGTAGATATTGCTCCAGCCACTCCACCGACTCGGCGTCGAGATGGTTGGTGGGTTCGTCGAGGAGAAGCATGTCGGGACGACTAATGAGCAAGCGGCACAGGGCAATGCGCCGCCGCTCGCCGCCAGAAAGGGTACCGACCTTGGCATCCCAAGGGGCCAGACGTAGGGCGTCGGCGGCCACTTCCATCTGCTGTTCCGCTTGGTGCCCATCCCCCGCCGCGAGAATCGCCTCGAGGCGCGCCTGTTCGCTGGCGAGGGCATCGAAATCCGCATCCGGCTCGGCATAGGCGGCGTAGACGGCATCGAGGGCAGCCCGCGCACTGAGAATTTCTCCCAGACCCTCTTCTACCGCCTCGCGCACGGTCTTTTCCGGGTCCAGCTGCGGCTCCTGGGGGAGATAGCCGATCTTGATCCCCGGCATGGCTGTGGCCTCGCCCTCGTACTGGGTGTCGACACCGGCCATGATCTTGAGCAGGGTCGATTTACCCGCGCCGTTGAGGCCAAGGACACCGATCTTGGCACCAGGGAAGAACGACAGGGAGATATCCTTGAGCAAGACGCGCTTGGGCGGCACGATCTTGCTCAAACGGTTCATGGTGAAGACGTATTGCGCCATGGAAATCCTTCCGGGTGGGTTATTGGGTGCTAGTCTAGCACTGCCGGGACGACCTCGCGATTCCCCGCCCTGCCGCCGCGCGCTACACTACGCCAGCAATGGTCAGGGGGAGGGCGTTGCAATGCTGAGTTTCTGGGGAGAAATCATCATCATGATCGGCACACCAGTGCTGCTTTTGGTCGTTGCTTTGGGGGTGAATCGCCTCGCGCGCCGGCATCATTCCCGAGACTCCAAGGAGCAGTGATGTTCTTGACCCTACTGAAGAGCAAGCTGCATCGGGTGCGGGTGACCGCCGTCGAACTCGATTATGAGGGCTCCTGCGCCATCGATGCCGCCCTCCTCGAGGCCGCAGGTATCCTGCCCTATGAGCAGATCCAGATTTACAACGTCAACAATGGCGACCGCTTCACTACCTATGCCATCAGCGCGGCCCCTGACTCCGGCTGTATTTCCGTCAACGGTGCCGCGGCGCGGCGGGTGGCGATTGGCGACCTGCTCATCATCGCCAGCTACGTGCAAATCAGCCCGCAGGAAGCGCGCGGCTTGCAGCCGCAAGTGGTTTACGTCGACCAGCAGAACCGCCGCATCACCCCGCCGCTAGCCCTGTGAGCGCAGCACCACCGGGCCCGTCAATACCCTTGCTATCCACCAAGCTCTCGGCCAGCGCCAAACGTTTGCTGGCCATTCGCGGCGCCCGCAGCCTGGGGCAGGGGGCGCTGGTGGTCGACTTCGCTCTCTATCTACACAGCCTGCACTGGTCGGCGGTGGCCATCGGTACCCTGTATTCCGTAAGCCTGCTGCTGGGTGGGCTGGCAACCCTCTTGGTTGGGCCAGCCAGCGATCGCTTTGGGGCACGCCGATTTCTGTTGGCTTATGAAGGGGTACAGGTCCTCGCCGCCGTATTGGCCCTGAGTAGCAGCAATGCCCTCGTCCTTGGCCTTGCCGCGGTACTCGGTTCCTTTGGCCGCGGCGCCAACGGCGCTGCCGGGCCCTTTGCGCCAGCCGAGCAGGCCTGGCTGTCGCGCTTGGTGCCGCAGGAAATTTGGGGGCGGGTGCTGCCCCTCAATACCGCCATCGGCCTCTTGGGGATGGGGATGGGCGCGGCCCTCGCCGCCCTGCCGGGGCTTCTTGCGCCAGCTCTACCCGAACAAAGCGGCTATCGTGCCCTGTTTTTGCTCGTTCTTGGCGGCGCCTTGTTCAGCCTCTGGTTGCTCTTTACCAGCACCGAGCCGGCAAGCGCACAAAGCGAGGAAGAGGCCACAGCAGAAATCGACGCCAACCCTCGCAAGCCCTGGCGTTCCTTGCTCATTCTTGGCGGCATCAATAGCCTGAACGGTCTGGGCATTGGCCTCATCGGCCCGCTGCTCGCCTACTGGATGCATCTGCGCTTTCATGTCGGCGCCGCCCTCATCGGCCCCGGCATGGCCCTAGCCTTTTGTACTGCAGCGGCAAGTTCGCTCTTCAGCATCCGCCTCAATGCCCGTTTTGGCATGCTGGGGACGGTCTTGGGCCTGCGCCTCCTGGGTTTGCTGATGCTCCTGGCGATTCCCCTGGCCCCCACTTTTGCCTGGGCGATGCTTGCCTATATTCTGCGTTCGGCAATGAACCAAGGCAGCATCGGTAACCGCCAAGCCCTCTTTTTGGGAATCGTCGCGGCGCCACATCGCGGCCTCGCCGCTACGGTAAACAGCCTCAGCATCCAGGCGCCCCGCGCCATCGGTCCGGCCATTGCCGGTCTCTTCTTTGCCGCCGGCACGTTGAGCTGGCCTTTCTACTTGGGTGCCAGCCTGCAGGCCCTCTATCTACTCTTCTTTACCCGCTTCTTTGCCCGCCGCCAATCGACTCAGAGTTTGCCGTAGGAGTGCAGACCAGAAAGGAAGAGGTTGACACCAAGGAAGCAGAAACTCACTACCCACAAGCTCAGAAAAGACCACCAAGCCATGCTGTTGCCGCGCCAACCCTTGACCACCCGAGCATGCAGGTAGCCCGCGTAGTTGAGCCAAACGATCAGGGCCCAGGTTTCTTTGGGATCCCAAGACCAAAAGCCACCCCAGGCCCGCGCCGCCCAAACCGCGCCGAGGATGGTCGCCACGGTAAAGAAAAGAAAGCCGAGGGCGATGGCACGGTACATCACCTCGTCCATCTGTTCCGGCGACGGCAGGCGTGCGGCCAGCGCACCGCCGTGGCGGGTCGACCAGTTACCCAGTAGGTAGGCGAGACCAATGAGGCTGGCGACGGTAAAATTGGCATAACCGACAAACATCATCGGCACGTGCAGCTTCATCCAGAAGCTTTGCAGGGCGGGGATGAGGGGCTCGATCTGATCCATGTGCTGGACTAGGGTCAGCCACAAGAGAAACCCTACCGCTGCCGCCACCAGGGGCATAACGAAGGCACCAAGGCTGCGATTTTCCGCCTTACTCTCGTAGTAGAGATAAAAAAGGGAGGTGCTGGCACAGAACAGGACGAAAACTTCCCAGAGATTGCTGACAGGAATGTGCCCCCAACTCGGGTGGCCCAGATACGTCTCGCGCCAGCGTACGCCCAGGCCAATGAAGCCAAAGATCACCCCTGCCCAGGTCAGCCGCGTTGCCCAGCGACCAATGGCTGCCTGCCCCGTCCAGGCATGCACGAGGTAGGCAAGGGTAGCGAAGAGTAAAAATGCCGACATCCACAGTACCGCTGCCACTCCTTGCAAGACATAGCGCAGCAGCCAATCGTTGGCGGGCGTTTGCCCGTGAGCATAAAGCCAGACCGCCGCCAGGGCTGGCAGGGCCGTGGCCAGCACCGTCCACTGCAGCGGCCGCCAGGCCATGCCACCCAGCAGAAGCGCCACATACCAAGAGGCGAGTACCACGTACTGCCAGTAGCCAAACTGCGCCCCCCACTGGGCCAGGATGTAGAGCGCCGCGGCGCTGAGGCCAGTGACCCAAAGCGCCTCGCGCCGCAGGTTTTCGCCCAAAGAACGCCGCTGATAGGCAATGGGCAGTTCCTTGGCCCAGGATTCGATATTTTCTGCCATGATCTACGCTCCTCTCTTCCGATCCCTCAGTGTTTGCTCGCCGAGTCTCGCAGTAGCCGCTCCCAGGCGGCAAACTCTCGAGCAAACTCACCTTTGTTACGGTCGGCGCTGGCCCCTAACTCCAGCCTTGCGCCCGTACCATTCTTTTCCACCAGTGCCCAAACCCGCTTTTGGGGCAGATAAAACAAGATGAAAATGCCGAGTACCAAGGCCACACAGCCCCAATAGATGGGCACGGTACCGGGCCACTTGGTCACCTGTAGCCCCGCCGCCCAGCGGTGGTCGAAGGATTGCAGGTGCAAAAGGAAGGGTGCTGGGTAATCTCGCATCTGCGTCAGGGCATCGAGGCTCGCCTGCACGAAACGCCCCTGCTCCGCGGCCGACATGGTGACATTTTCCTGGTGCAACAGCATCTGGAAGATTTGTTGAAAAATCTCCGGAGAGGCTTGCGCTCCACCCCGTGCAGCCACTTGCAGGGCAGCCAAGTAATCGAGGAAGAGCGCGACACCACCATTGGGCCCGACAGGCAGGTAGACGTATTGGTACTCCGCCCCCAGACTCTGCCGGTATCCCTGCACAAAATACCCCTGTCCGGCGCGGTAAATGGGGTTCATGTAGGTCTTGAACTCCGCCGCGCCGCCGTGCGGATCGTGGACGATGTACACATAGCTCGGCCCCAGGTTGACCATGGGATGCTGGGGATCGGGTTTTTCGCCCAAGGCCGATCTCGGCAGCACGTTGTAGAGCGAAAAATCCTTGAGCTGTACCGAGTAGCCGGAATTCCCGGCCTGCAAGGTCTGCCCCACCCGACCGCTGAGCATACCCGGATGCGCGGCGGGCATGCCCAGCAGGTAGCTCTGCAAATGCAGCAGCGAGCCGCCATCGCTAAAACTCGATTGGTAGATTTCCACCCCATCGTAGGCCATCGGGTGGTTGACGCGAATGCTGCCGCTCTTCAGCACCTTGCCGGAAGGGCTGTAGAGGACGACGTCGGAGACGAAATCCCGCGGCATGCCGGTGGAATAGTAGCGCACATGAAAAGCGCGCAGATGAATGCGAAAGGGCAAGGGCTGGACCAGATAGCCATTGCCCGCCAGCTCGAAGACGGCATTGGCGGTTTGCCCCTCGGGCAGGGTGATGATGCCGCGGTAGGCGGGGTTGTTCTCGGGCATCCATGCCGATTTGGGGATTTCCCCCAGAGGCAGGTCGAAGTTGGTGGCCGGGCGCAGGGTTCCGGTCCACTCCGCCCATTTTACCGGAATGTCGGCATTGTAGAGAGCGGCAGCGCAAATGAGGATAATCGCTAGATGGGTGAGAAAGTAGCCCAGGCGGTGAAAACGCCCCTTGCGGGCAGCCACATAGACCGTATCGCCGTCCTGTTCCAAGCGCGGACGAAAGCCCGCCCGGCGGAGCAAGGCCGTCAGCCGAGAGACCATCTCGTCGGCAGTCAGCGCCGTATCTTGGCTAAAAAAATGCTCCTGCCCGCGGATGGCCGAACGCTTTTGGCGCACCGGCAAGGCGCGCATGTCGCGCAGCATGCGCGGGCTGTTGCGGGTAACGCAGGTGGCCGTGGAGAGAACCAAAAAGGCCACGATGCCGGTATACCAGAGGGTACGATAGACATTGTAGAGACCAAGATCGCGAAAAACCTGAAACCAAAAGCTGCCAAACTGCAGCTGATAGTTTTCGTAGGGCTGCTGCTGACTGAGTATCGTGCCGATGATCGAGGCAATGGCCAAGAGCACGAGCAGGCTCACCGCCAAGCGCATGGAACCCAAGAAACTCGCCAACAGGCGCAGCCGAGTCGACTGCGCAGGCCGAACCATCGTATCGGTCTGCAACCACCACCTCCCTTTGTCTGCTGGCAGTCTACCCCCTTGCTCGAGAATTGCCAGCCGGGCGACGCCACGGCTATGCTGCAAGCATGGAACGTACCAAGCAGCATCTTCCCAGCAAGAATCCGCCCTTAGCGGCGCTCCGTCAGGCGGAATATTTGTTGAGCGTGACCCGCAGCGGCCAACTCCCCGCCGACAGCGGTGCCGAAGTGGCCATGGCCGGCCGCTCCAATGTTGGCAAGTCCTCGGTCCTCAACCGCGTTTGTGGGCAGCGCGCCCTGGCACGGGTGAGTCGTACCCCAGGTCGCACCCAAGCCCTCAATTTTTTCACCCTCGGTACGCCTGCGCAGCGACTGGTCGACCTGCCGGGCTACGGCTACGCCAAGGTCCCGGAGGCGATGCGCCAACAGTGGGGCGATTTACTCAGCAACTATTTACGCAGTCGCCAGAGTCTGCAGGGCCTGATCCTGGTCATGGACGTTCGCCACCCGCTCATGCCTTTCGATTGCGATCTCCTGCGCTTTGCCGCCCACTGCCAACGCCCGGTACATGTGCTGCTCAACAAGGCCGACAAACTCTCCCGCGGTGCCGCCCGGCAAACCCTGCTGCAACTGCTGCGTGCCGGCGAAATGGAAGGCAGCACGGCACAGCTCTTCTCGGCCAAGGATGGCGATGGCTTGGCGGAGTTACAGGAAAAACTCGCTTGTTGGCTGAAAAAAAGTCCCCCGCCGGAAGCGGGGAACAATAGTGAGTCCTCAAAGGGAGGAGAGGACTCCCATCCCGGACAGGGAGGTGAAGTCCGGGAAAAACTACCCCCCTTTGAGTCTACAGATTGAAGTAAAGTTCAATTTTTTCTGTCCTTGTCAGGAGACCGGGAGATGAGCCTGCAAAATCATTACGTTATCGTTGGTGACACACCGCTGGCCCGCAACAGTTACCGCGAGTTCAAGCAACGCGGGCAGACGGTGCGTGTCATTCTGCTACGCCAGCCCGACGACACCTACTTCCAGGCCGAAGACGTGATCATTGGTGATGCCAGCGATACCGACGTCCTCAACGAGGCCCAGGTTGGCGCGGCGGCTGCGGTTCTCGCCCTGCGCGCCGACGACTCGGAAAATGCCTTCATTGTGTTGGCCGTGCGCGAACTACAAGGCCCCGCCAAGACCGTCGCGGCCGTCAACGACAGCAAAAATCTCAAGCGCGTACAACGGGTAAAGCCCGATATGATCATCGCTCCCCAGGTCATCGGCGGCGAAGTCCTGGCCATGGCGCTGAGCGGCGAGGAGCTGAGCAGCGACGCCATCCTGCAGATGTTCCACAGCAGCAATCGCGCCTAGGCGTGGGCCTCCGCCCAGGAGGAGCCCCAACCCATACTCACCTCGAGGGGCACTGCAAGCCTGGCCACTCCCTCCATCCGCTCGCGTAGGGCCGCGCGCGCCGCATCCAGGGCCGCCGCCGGCACTTCGAGGATCAACTCGTCGTGTACCTGGAGGATCATCCGCCCGCGTTGCTTGGGGTTTTCCTCGAGCCAAGCATCCACGGCAATCATCGCCTTCTTGATCAAGTCCGCTGCCGTTCCCTGCATTGGTGCGTTGATTGCCGCCCGCTCGGCATAGGCGCGGCGGGCGAGATTGCGGGACTGGATCTCGGGCACGTAGAGGCGGCGGCCAAAGAGGGTTTCTACATAACCGCGCTGGCGGGCCTCGGCGCGCGTACGCTCCATGTACTCCGCCACCCCCGGATAACGCTCGAAGTAACGCTGCATGTAGGCGCGGGCACGACCCTGATCAACGCCGAGCTGCTGCGCCAGCCCAAAGACGGTCTGCCCGTAGATGAGACCAAAGTTGATCGCCTTGGCCGCCCGCCGCTGCTCGGCATCGACGGCCTCGAGAGGTACCTCGAAGACCTCGGCGGCGGTAGCACGGTGGATGTCGGCGCCGGCCGCAAAGGCGGCAAGAAGACCGGGATCCCGGGAGAGATGCGCCATGATGCGCAACTCGATCTGGGAATAATCGGCACTGAGCAGCAGATTGCCTTCCTCCGCCACGAAGGCGGCGCGAATGCGGCGTCCTTGCTCGCTGCGAATGGGGATATTCTGGAGGTTGGGATCGCTCGACGACAGTCGCCCCGTAGCCGCTACCGCCTGCCGATAGTGGGTATGTACCCGACCGGTGCGCGGGTGGATCATCTGCGGCAGGGCATCGGTATAGGTATTGCGCAGCTTGGCCAAACCCCGGTACTCGAGAATTATCCCCGGTAAAGGGGAGTAGGCACGCAGTTGATCGAGGCTATCTTCGTCGGTGGAGGCCTGGCCGCCCTTGGTCTTTTTCTGACTGGGCAGCTGCATCTTGTCGAAGAGGATCTCCTGAATCTGCCGGGGAGAAGCCAGATTGAACTCCTGCCCGGCCAAGGCATAGGCGGCCTCTTCCTGCTCGCGCATCGCCGCCGCCAGTTCAGCACTCAGGGCCTCGAGCTGGCCGCGGTCGATCTTCACCCCGCTCCACTCCATGCGCGCCAGCACCGGCACCAGAGGCATCTCGATCTCGCGAAAGACGCGCTGCAGGGCCTCGTCCGCTTCGAGGCGCGGCCAGAGCTCGCGATCGAGACGCAAGCAAACCTCGGCATCCTCCGCCGCGTAGGGCAAGGCATCGGCCAGGGGCACGCTGGCAAAACTGCGCTGATTCTTGCCCTTGCCGACCAGATCCTCGTAGCGGATGTTTTCGTGCTGCAAAAAGCGCTCGGCCAGATGGTCGAGGTCGTGGGGGCCATTGGAATCGAGCACATAGCTCTCGAGGAGGGTATCGCGCAGCAAGCCTTGCGGGTAGATTCCCTGCCCCCAAAAGACCTGCCAATCGAACTTGGCATTCTGCGCGACTTTGGCCGCCCCCGACACCAGCCAAGGCTGCAGACGAGCCAGAACCGTGGCCTTGGGCAGTTGCTCGCCCTCGGCATGACCCACGGGAACATACACCGCCTGCAGCTCCGTGCCTTCGTACCAAGCCAAGGAGATACCCACCAAATCGGCATCGTGGGGCGACAGGGCCGTGGTTTCGGTATCGATGGCCACCACAGCCGCGGCCTGTAGACGCTTGCACAGATCGTCTAGGGCCTCGAGGGTGTTGATGAGGCGATACCGCTGGCGATCGATGGGATCAGCGCCCGCGGCTGGAGGGTCGTCAAGGTTCGCCGCAAATTCCCGTCGCCAGCTACTAAAGCCCAGGCGCTCGGCCAGGGCGAGGAGGGCGGCATTGTTTGGGGGACGGCGGCGGTAGTCTTGCTCCGGCAGCTCGAGATCGCAACGGATGCGTGCCAAGTCGAGGCTGCGTGGCAAAAAATCGCGACTGGCGCGCAGGGCCTCACCCACCTTGCCCGGCACTTCCTCGGCATGGGCGAGGAGATTCTCGAGGCTGCCATACTGCGCCAGCCATTTGGCTACGGTCTTGGCGCCAGCGCCGGGCACGCCCGGGATATTGTCGACTTTGTCACCCACCAGGGCCAGATAATCGGCTATCTGCGCCGGTGCCACGCCAAATTTCTCCTGCACCCCGGCGGCATCGAGAACGGTATTTTTCATGGTGTCGATGATCTGCGTGCGCCCGTCCACGAGCTGCGCCAAGTCCTTGTCGCCGCTAACGATCAGCAAGGGACGCTCGGGAGCGGTCTGCGCCGCCAAGGTACCGATGACGTCGTCGGCCTCGACCCCTTCCACTCGCAACAGGGGTAGGCCCAGGGCCTCGATCCATTCCAGCAGCAGCGGGACTTGCGCCTGCAACTCGGTTGGCATTGCCGGCCGCTGTGCCTTGTAGTCGGCGTAGATGTCGTCGCGAAAGGTCGGCCCTGGGGCATCGAAAATTACGATGATTTCGCCCTCGGGATATTCCCGCTGCAGGCGCCGCAGCATGTTGGCGACTCCGTAGATGGCACCAGTGGGAAGGTTGTCGGGGGCGCGCAGATCGGGCAGGGCATGAAAGGCCCGGTAGAGAAAGCTCGATGCGTCGACGAGGATACGGGGATTCTGGGCCATGAGGTAAGGACTTTTCCGCTGCTTTCCGCCATAATACGGAAAATTTGAGCTCATACGGTAGACCTGATCATGCGCGCACCCCTGGAAAGCGAGCGACTTCGCGACGGCGGCGAGAGTCGACTCACCCGCGAAGCCTGGAAAATCTTCCAGATCATGGCGGAATTCGTTCGTGGTTACGAAAAACTAGCCACCGTCGAACCCTGCGTCAGCATCTTTGGCTCCGCCCGCATTGCCGAAGATCATCCCTGGTACCAGCAGACCGTGGAGATTGCCGAAAAGCTCTCCAACGCCGGTTTTTCCGTCATCAGCGGCGGCGGCCCGGGCATCATGGAGGCGGCCAATCGCGGCGCCCATCGCGGTAGCGGCTACAGCATCGGTCTCAACATCGAGCTCCCCCACGAGCAACACAGCAATCCCTACCAAGACATCTCCCTCTCCTTCGAACATTTCTACTCGCGCAAGGTGATGTTCATGAAGTATGCCGCCGCCTATGTGGTCATGCCCGGCGGCTTTGGCACCCTCGACGAGCTGGCGGAATGTCTCACCCTGGTGCAAACCGGCAAGACCCGGCGCATGCCGATCATCCTCTTTGGCTCGAGCTTTTGGGGCGGCCTCATTGATTGGTGGAAAAACGCCCTGCTCACCCACGGGACCATCAATCGCGAAGATCTCGACCTCGTCACCGTCCTCGACGACCCGGATGCGGTGCTCGCCACCATCTTCGACCACTACGAAAAACGCGGTTTTGCCCCCTCGGCGGCGGAAACCGAAGCGCTACTCAACCTCTAAGGGAGGAAACCGTCATGTCGCGCAACTTCGCCGTTTTATTGGGCCTTACCACCCTGCTCTGCGCCGGTGCGGCCCTGGCCGACAGCGGCCCGGAAAAATATCCCTACCATCTGCCGCGCCTGGCGCCGCCCAAGCACAGCCTACCCGAGGCCGAGCTGCACGTACCCAAGGGTTCCAAAATCGAGGAGTTCAGGGCCGACGGCGAGGTCTACATGATCAAGGTCATCCCACCCAAGCCCTTCCCGCCCTATTACTTGGTGGATCGCAGCGGCAAGGGCAAGTTTACCCGCGTGCCGAGCACCGACGCCGAACAGATGGATGTGCCGCAGTGGGTCTTGTTGCGTTGGTAAGCTGATGGCCGTGTATACCGAAATCCCTGCTGCCGATCTGCAGGTCTTCCTTGCCGACTATGACCTTGGCAGCTTGGAGCGTATCGAAGGCATCTGCG
The DNA here is from genome assembly GCF_031962545.1 of Candidatus Igneacidithiobacillus taiwanensis. Classification (NCBI taxonomy): domain Bacteria; kingdom Pseudomonadati; phylum Pseudomonadota; class Acidithiobacillia; order Acidithiobacillales; family Acidithiobacillaceae; genus Igneacidithiobacillus; species Candidatus Igneacidithiobacillus taiwanensis. The sequence goes on along the minus strand of NZ_JAVRKK010000018.1, from coordinate 11,599 downwards.
CGGGTACGGAAAACAGCAACTTTTTTCTCGATACCAGCACGGGCCGCTTTGTGCTCACCCTCTTCGAACGCCTGCCGGCCACTGAGATCCCCTATTATCTGCATGTGACGGAGTGGCTGAGTCGACGCGGCATTCCCTGCCCGGCGCCGGTACATGCCCGCCACGGCGAAATCCTGGGTACCCTGTGCGGCAAGCCGGCCGCCATTGTCCAACGCTTGCCTGGGCAGTCCATCGAAGGCAGGGCGCCGCGGGAAAACGAAATCGCTGCCCTGGGGCGGCTCCTCGCGCGAATGCATTTGGCCGGACAGGGCTTTCCCGAGGAGCATCCCAATCCGGCGGGCTTGCAATGGTGCCAGGAAATTGGCCGTCGGCTCATCCCCAAGCTCAGTCCGGCGGAGCGGGAGCTCCTCGTAGACGAACGCGAGGCACAAAAGCAATGGCCTCGCGACAAGCTTCCGGGCGGCGTCATCCATGCCGACCTCTTCCCGGACAATGTCCTCTTCGAGGGCGAGGAAATCACCGGCACCATCGATTACTACTACGCCGGCGACGACGCCTGGCTCTACGACCTTGCCGTCGTTGCCAACTCCTGGTGTTCCCAGCCCGATGGCAGCCTCGACAAAGGTTTGGCCGCCGTGCTCTGGCAAGCCTACGAGAGCGTCCGCCCCTTCGAGCGGCGCGAGCACGGGCTCTGGTTTCCGTATATGCGCGCCGCTGCCCTGCGCTTTTGGCTACTGCGCCTCGAGGCCCAGCACTTTCCCCGCGCCGGCCAACTCACCGCCTTGCGCGATCCCGAGGAATATCGGCGCATTCTGCTCCAACGGCGGGAGTTCTGCTAAGTCAGGGGGCATCCTTCGACCAGTGCCCCACCCAATACAGCATCCCCCCAAAAAAGAGCGCCTCCCCCGCTGGCAGGGCCCAATCCCAAGGGTGACTACCGGTAAGTATGGAGGCAAAAAGCGCAACCGCCATCAAGATCAGCAAGATGCCCAAGCGGCGCACCCAGAGGCGGAAAGCCTTGCCATCGATTCCCCGTACCCACTCCCACAAACCGAGCCGCTGCAAAACTGTGCGCGCCTCGCGCGGAAACCACACGGCAAGGACGATGAGCACAACAAAAATGGTATTCAACGTATAGAGATAGATCATGACGCTCCCCTCCGCTTTGAGCGGAATTTCATCATACGCTTTGCTCTTTTTATCGCGCAATATCGCTATGGGTGCCGGGGACCAGTCGGTACAATCGACAGAGATGATCTCGGGAGGATTCCATGCAGGATGAACAAAATCCCTGGCCTCGGGAGGCGCGCTGGTTACACGCCGGTATTGCCCTGGGGGTGACTTGGCAGCTCTTTAGCTCCCTGTGGATGACGCCAGACTGGCAGCACGCCGACTATGGCAGCCTTACCCAACTCTTATTCAGCACCCACGCCTGGATGGGGTTAAGCACCGCCCTCTTTCTGCTCTGGGAGTGGCTGTGGATCTTCACGAGCCCGGCCCTGCGTGCCCAACTCTTTCCCTTGCGCGGACCCTGGCGGCCGATCATCGATGACTTCACCGGACTCTTCCGTGGTCGCCTGCGCGCCCCCGGTCCGGCGCCGAGTCTGGCGGCACTGGTCCATGGTCTGGGCCTCGTGCTGGTCAGCTGGATGGCGCTCACTGGCACCGCCATTTACTTTTTCCTGCCCCAAGGCGGCACTCCACCGGGCGCCATCCTGCATGCCCTCATCCCCCTGCACAAGGCCTTGTACCTACTGGTTTGGGCCTATTGGATCGGCCACGTTGGCCTCACCCTGGTGCATGCCTTACGGCGCGACGGCATCTGGCGCATCTTCCGCCTGCTCGACTGAGCGCAATTGGGTATTTTCCAGGCAAGGTCTTGCGCCAGACTTCGCCCGCTATGGCGTTGCCTCCCAGGGGTTGAGCACGCTCAGCAAAAACGCCCGAAAGGGCGCTACGTCGCGCGTGGCAACAGCGAAACCGCGCGCTTTTGCAATGGCGGCAATGTACCCATCTTCCTTACCGATAGCCTTGCCATCTGCTCTCGCCCGCGCCATCCCCTCGGCAAAGATTCGCGAGGCGTCGAGATCAAAGGGCAGAATGCGCGCCGTGAAAGCTGGCAAGACTTCTTCCTCCAAGCGATCTTGATAGACCGTACGACGCTTGCCTGCGGGCATGGTGGCAAGACCATATCGTAACTCGGCTACCGTGATGGCAGTCAGATAGAGCGTTTCCACGGCCTGGGCGTCGATCCAGGTCAGTACGTTGGGGTTTGGCTCGATCTTCCATAATTCGGAGATGACGTTGGTATCGAGGACGATCATGGAAAGGACATCGGCTCGGCTGGGCTCTTGTCGCGCAGTCGATCGAAGTGCTCGGCTTCGGCGTCCGTTAGGCCACCGGCTTCGCGGGCAATCGAGACCAGCAACGAACCAAGTTTGAGACTGCCACTGGGCCTTGCCGCTTTCTCTAAAATGTCGCGGATTTCTGCTTCGGTGCTGCGACCATGTAGCGCTGCACGAACCCGAATGGCGCGGTGCACCTCGTCCGGTACATTGCGAATCGTGATCGATCGCATATTTTGCTATCTCCTACTTTGATTGCAACGATTGCATAATAGCATAGAGCAATCATCAATACTGCGCGCTTTGCTGCTACCGCAAAGGTCTCTACCCTCTGTGCCGGCGTACGTTTCCAAATCAGTCTGCCATGGCGGCCATGACCTCCCCTAGTCCGCCGCGGCGGCTTTGGGTATAGTCCCGGCAAGCAAGGAGGTCTGCAATGAGCGACAAGATGTGGGGTGGCCGTTTTGCCGCCGATACCGATGCCCTGGTGGAGGCCTTCACTTCCTCCATTGCCGTCGATCGACGTCTATATGCGGAGGATATCCGCGGCTCCCTCGCCCACGCGCGCATGCTGGGCCGAGTTGGCGTCCTCACAAATAGCGAGGTCGAAGCCATCGCCCAGGGTCTAGTACAGATCCGCGCGGAGATCGAAAGCGGCCATTTCGCTTTCAGCGATCGCCTCGAAGACATCCACATGCACATCGAAAGCCGCCTGATCGCTCTCATTGGCGATACCGGCAAAAAGCTGCACACCGGGCGTTCGCGTAACGACCAAGTCGCTACCGACATGCGCCTCTATACCCGCGGCGCCATCGATCGTCTGCTTGCCCTGCTGCGCCAACTGCAAGCGGTTTTCGTCGACTTGGCAGAGCGGGAAGCCGACACCTTGCTGCCCGGCCTTACGCACCTGCAGGTAGCGCAGCCCGTCACCTTCGGCCATCACTGCATGGCCTATGTCGAAATGTTCCGCCGCGATGCCGCGCGCCTGGCCGATGCCCGCAAGCGGGTCAATGTCTTGCCCCTGGGGGCGGCGGCCCTGGCGGGCACCACCTTTCCCATCGATCGCTGGGACGTGGCGCGGGAGCTCGGCTTCGATGCCGTGGCCGAAAACAGTCTCGACGCCGTCTCCGACCGCGATTTCCTCCTCGAAGTGCTGGCGGCGCTGTCGATCATTGCCGTGCACCTGTCGCGCCTGGCGGAGGAGCTCATCTACTGGATGTCGGCGGCCCTCGCCTTCATCGACCTGCCCGATGCCTTTTGTACCGGCTCCAGCATCATGCCGCAGAAAAAAAACCCCGATGTGGCCGAGCTCATTCGCGGCAAAAGCGGCAAGGTCATGGGGCAGCTCACCGCCCTGCTCATCCTCATGAAAGGGCAGGCGCTGGCCTACAACCGCGATAACCAAGAAGACAAGAGCATTTTCTTTACCGCCCTCGACGAGGTCGAGGCCAGCCTGCGCCTGCTTACGCGTATGCTCCCCGGCCTGCAGACCCGCCCCAAGCACATGCGTGCCGAGGCCGAAAAAGGCTTCGCCACCGCGACCGATCTGGCCGATTACCTGGTCCGCAAGGGGGTGCCCTTCCGCGATGCCCACGCCGTGGTAGGGACGGCAGTGCGCCTCGCGCAAGAGCGCGGCATCGGCCTGGAGGCTTTGTCGCTGGCGGAATTGCAGGGGCTATCCCCCTTCATCGAAGAAGACGTTTATGGGGTGCTGAGTCTGGAGGGCTCCGTTGCCGCGCGTAATCATCTCGGCGGGACGGCACCGGCCCAGGTACGCGCCGCCATTGCCCGCGCCCGCGCGCGCTTGCAAGGGGAGGGGCTATGAAGCACCTGCGCCCGCTGTTCTTGTTGCTACTCCTAGGCAGCCTTGCCCTGGCCGGCTGTGGGCGCAAAACCGCCCTCACCCTACCCCACCCCAGTGCCCCCACCACCTCCACGAGCAGCCACTAATGCATCCCCTCCGCTACCACGCCCAGCAGCTGTATATGGATGATCAGCCGCTGGACGACATCGCCGAGCGCTTCGGCACCCCCTGCTACGTCTACTCCGAGCTCTTTCTACGCGAGCGCTACCACGCCTTTGCCCACGCCCTCGGTACCAATACCCTCACCTGCTATGCCGTGAAGGCCAACGGCAACCTGCAGCTGCTGCGCTTGCTGGCCAGTTGGGGGGCGGGTTTTGATATCGTCTCGGGCGGCGAACTGGCGCGGGTGCTACGCGCCGGCGGCGACCCCGGCAAGATCGTCTTTTCCGGGGTCGGCAAGAGCCGCGCCGAAATCCGCGCCGCCCTCGAGGCAGGCATTTTCTGTCTGAATGTGGAATCTGCCGCAGAACTCGAACGCATCGCCCAGATTGCCGCCGAATTGGGGGTACAAGCCCCCGTCGCCCTGCGCGTGAACCCAGATGTCGACCCCGGCACCCACCAGTACATCGCCACCGGCCTCAAGGAAAGCAAATTCGGCATCCCGCTGGCGGCCGCTGCCTCCCTGTACCGGCAGGCAGCCCTCTGGCCAAGCGTCAAATTCATTGGCATTGCCGCCCACATCGGCTCGCAACTCATCGACCTGCAGCCCTTGGGTGCGGCGGCGGCCCGCCTGCGCGCCCTGTACGAAGAGCTGCAACGCGAAGGTATGCGCCTACAGCATCTCGACCTGGGCGGCGGTGTGGGCATTCGCTACCAAGACGAGGTCGCGCCGAGCCCGGCCGACTATGCCGCGGTCCTCGATACGGCGCTGGCGGGCCTACCCGTGCGGCGGGTGGTGGAACTCGGCCGCGCCCTGGTTGGCAATGCCGGGGTCCTGCTAACCCGGGTAGAATACTGGAAGGAAAACGAAGGCAAGCATTTTTGCGTGGTCGATGCCGGCATGAACGACTTGTTGCGTCCAAGCCTCTATGGCGCCTGGCATACGATCTGGCCGCTGCGCCAGAAAGACCTACCCATGCGCTATTGCGACGTGGTCGGCCCGGTCTGCGAAAGTGGCGACTTCTTTGCCAAGAATCGGCCCCTGGCCAGCGTCCCGCCGGGGAGCTGCTTGGCCATTCTCGGTGCCGGCGCCTACGGCTTTGCCATGAGCAGCCAGTACAACAGCCGCCCCCGCGCTGCCGAAGTCCTGGTCACGGGCGGCCAAGTGCAACTCATCCGCCGGCGGGAGACCCTGGCCGACCTCCTGGCAGCCGAAGAGGGCTTGTAGGCGCCGACGCTTGGCAGCGCCAGGCTTGGCGGAGGCAGTCTAGGCTGTAGAGCAGACCAAGAAGGCGGTCTGCGCCGTTGCGCAAGTCTCGTTGCAAGCGCCGCCACAATGGGCGCCGCGCATCACCATGGCTGGCCGCCCAACCCCGCTCGGCAATCACCGATGGGCAGCTCTGGGCGATGCGCACGGGGTGCGGTTCCACCACCCGCACCCGCAAGCGATGCGCCCAAAAGCGGTCGATGACCTGGTCAACAGGAATGCGGATCTGCTCCGTCAGCGCCAGCAGACGTTGGGCGGCCTGGGGCTGCAGAAGATAAGCCGCCGTGCCCATGGCCGGGCGTGGATACTGGGCTAGTACATGCTCGGCATCGAGGCGCCAAACCGGTACCCGCCAGCGGTCCCAACGCTCGGCAAGAAAGCGCAGCACGTCCCATTCACCCTGCCAGGCCAAAGCATGCGCAAGGCTAGCAGCAAAGTCCTCCCCCAGCTCAACATCATCTTCCAATATGCACATGGTCTGGTTGCTACGCACACAACGCTCCCACAGGGCACGATGGCTGAGCAAGCAGCCAATCTCCCCCAGAGTCAGATCGTAACCGAAGTGGCGCGCACGCCAGGCCCGGTCATAGCTTGGGATATCTTCGTAGCACTGCGGAGTGATGGCCGGAAAAACCCGCAAAGGCAAAGGACTGGAACGCTGCAAAGCGGCCACATGGGCCTGCCGCTCCGGCCGCTGGAGCAGGGTAATCACGTAGATCGGCACCTCAGAGCACTCAGCTGGTAACGGATCACAAGCGTCCATGCGTCCACCTCCACCAAGTGCCGCGGCGTCGGCGACGCCAATCGGTTTCTGTATCGAGCAATGCATAGCACTCCCCCCACTCGCGATGACGGAGCTGCAGCCCCTCCCAAGCGGTCCAAAACTGCGCTTCCGGTATTTCGTGAAAAGCGCGGAGCAAATCGTAGGCGTCGGCCAGGAGCGGCAAGAGGGATGAGCCGTCGTTGGCGCGATGATGGCGCAAGGTTGGGTCCAGAAATCCCTCTTCGTACTGCCGTAGTTGCTGTGCGTTGACTGCATAAGCAAGGCGTGTCGCAGCCTTCTGCAAGGCTTGCGCTGGCGTCGTCATGATCTCGTCATAGTCGATGACGGCAAGACGATGACCGCGCAGCAATGGGAGAAAGGGTAGCCAGTGGGCCGCCCACATCAACTGGGCGCGCAGGGGATCCATGCGGTTCCGTGCTGCCAAAGACGCGCAAACCTCCCGCGGATCACGCAGCACTAGCAAAGCACGAGTATCGAGTCGGCAGTCATCGGCTGCCGCCAGCCAAATCGGCAAGGTACGCAGGGTGCGTGGATCCTTGAAGGCCCACTGGCGCCAGCAAGCGATGCGGCTGGTAAGGAGGTCTCCGACCGTGCGCCGCAAGTCTTCGCTACGGGCTAGCAGTTCGTCTGCATCGAGGATGCGCGCCTCATTCCAGCGCAGGTCACAACGCTCGAAGATTTTCTGGTTGAGGGCGACTCCCTCAGCGTCTTCCCAGTATCCCTTGGGGTTATCGGGCGCTGCGCCAAGCAGGTATTCGCCCAAGCTCAGCCCCAAGCTTTCGACACCTTTGGCAATAGCGCTGGTGCCGCTGCGGTGCATACCGAGGATAAGCAGCAAAGACGGTTCTTGCGGTTGCGTGTTCTGTTTGATCATCGATTTAGGGTAAGCAGATCGTTGCCTGTCGCCAAACAATTTTCCATGAAGGATTGTGAACCGCGCGGGCGGCGTGATTCGGCCAAGGATTTCAGAGTACGATAGTCGCTGTGTGCCCAACCGAGGGCCTTGCCGCCATCCGTCTCTGGGAGCCGTCTGTGAACCCCATCGAAAACCAGTTTTTCAACGACCTCGAAAAAAAACTCTGGACCGCTGCCGATAAGCTGCGCTCCAATCTCGATGCCGCTGTCTACAAGCATGTCGTCCTCGGTCTGATCTTTCTCAAATACGTTTCCGACGCCTTCGAGGAGCGACAAAAGGAATTACGCGAGCAGTTCCAAAACCCCGACCATGATTACTACATGGACCCCGCCGACCATCCGGAAGACTACGAGCTCGATCTCGCCGCCGAGCTAGAGGTACGCGACTACTACACCGAAAAAAATGTGTTTTGGGTGCCCATCGAAGCGCGCTGGCAAACCCTGCGCGACTGCGCCCAACTGCCACCCAAAGCACCACTGCCGTGGAATAAACCGGGTAAAAACGAACCCGAAGAAATGCGCAGCGTCGGCTGGCTGATTGATAACGCCATGGAAGCCATCGAGCGCGAAAACGAGCAAAAACTCAAAAATGTGCTCAATAAAGACTTCGCCCGCACGCAAATCGACAGCAACAAACTAGCCGATCTCATCGCCCATTTTTCCGACACCAATTTCAGCCAACCCAGTTATAACGGCCAAGCACTCCATCTCAAAAGCAAAGACATTCTCGGCCATGTGTATGAGTATTTTCTTGGCCAGTTTGCGCTGGCCGAGGGCAAAAAAGGCGGCCAATACTACACCCCCAAAAGCATCGTCACGCTGATTGTAGAAATGCTGCAGCCCTTCAAGGGCCGTGTATACGACCCGGCCATGGGCTCCGGCGGCTTTTTCGTGCAAAGCGAAGAATTCATCGAGCAGCACGGCGGCAAGATCGCCAACGGCAAAACCGGGCAAATCAGCGTTTACGGGCAAGAAAGCAACCCCACCACCTGGCGTCTCGCCGCCATGAACATGGCTATCCGCGGCATCGACTTCAACTTTGGCGGCCAACCCGCCGACACCCTGCTCAACGACCTGCACCCCGACCTGCGCGCCGACTTCGTCATGGCCAACCCGCCCTTCAACATGAAGGAGTGGTGGAGCGAAAAGCTCGCCAACGACCCGCGCTGGATTGCCGGCACCCCGCCCCAGGGCAATGCCAACTTTGCTTGGCTGCAGCACATGCTCTACCACCTCGCGCCCACCGGCAGCATGGCCTTGCTGCTAGCCAACGGCTCGATGAGCAGCAATACCAATAACGAAGGCGAAATCCGCAAAAAACTCATCGAGGACGACTATGTCGAATGTATGGTCGCGCTGCCCGGCCAGCTCTTCACCAACACGCAAATTCCGGCCTGCATCTGGTTCCTCACCCGCGACAAGCGCAATGGTCTTTCGCTCAACAAAACCAAACGCGACCGGCGCCGTGAGCTTCTCTTCATCGATGCCCGCAACCTCGGCTACATGAAAGACCGCGTGCTGCGTGACTTTACCGTCGACGACATCAAAAAGATTGCCGCCACCTACCACGCCTGGCAACAGGGCGAAGGTTATGAGAATGTGCCGGGCTTTTGCTACTCGGCCACCTTAGACGATATTCGCAAGCACGACTATGTGCTCACACCCGGGCGCTACGTGGGCGCCCAAGAGCAAAAAGACGACGGCGAAGCCTTTGCCGACAAGATGGCAAGGCTCACCGCCCAACTGGCCGAGCAGTTTGCCGAAAGTGCCAAGTTGGAAGAAGAGATCAAAAAGAATCTGGCGGGGTTGGGGTATCCACTATGAGCGAGGCCATCAACGTTACGACTGACTATCGAGCCTGGCTGAGCGACCTGAAAACCCGCTTCCGGCAAGTGCAGCTTAAAGCCGCCGTGGCGGTGAACACCGAGTTACTGCAATTTTATTGGCAGCTCGGTGCAGACATCATCAACAAACAGGCAACACAGGCCTGGGGCAGCGGTTTTTTGACCCAACTCAGCACCGATCTGATGCGCGAGTTCCCTGAAGTAAAGGGATTCTCAAAGCGCAATCTGGAGCAAATCCGCCGCTGGTATGTCTTTTGGAACCAAGTCCCCGAGATTGCGAAGCAGGCTGCTTCGCAATTATTTGTCATCCCTTGGTGGCACAATGTGGTCATTATCAGCAAATGCAGCAGCCACAGCGAAGCCCTCTACTATGTGCAGCAAACCCAGGCCCACGGTTGGAGTCGCGCCGTTCTCACACACCAGATCGAAAGCGGCCTATGGCAACGCGAAGGCAAAGCCCTGAGCAACTTCGCAAAGACTCTTCCCCCTCCCCAATCTGATCTCGCGGCACAAGTACTCAAAGACCCCTATGTGTTCGATTTTCTCTCCCTTACACCCGAACACAACGAACGCGAGCTAGAGCGAGCGCTGATCGAGCATATCACCCAGTTTTTGCTCGAACTGGGCGCGGGCTTTGCCTACATGGGGCGGCAGGTGCCAATACAAGTGGGCGAACGCGAGTTTTTTCTAGACATGCTGTTTTACCACGCCCGCCTGCACTGCTACGTGGTGGTCAAGCTGAAAACCGCGGACTTTGAACCCGAATTTGCAGGCAAACTCAATTTTTATTTAAAGGCCGTAGACGAGCAACTGCGCGGTCCGAATGACGCGCCGACCATTGGCCTACTGCTGTGCAAAAGCAAAGACCGGCTAGTGGCAGAATATGCCTTGTCCGATATCCAAAAACCGCTTGGCCTGGCTACCTACACCTTGTCGCACACGCTGCCCGAAGCCCTGCGCGACAAACTGCCCAGCATTGAAGCGTTGGAGGCAGAGCTGGCCGCCAGCCTGGAAGCCCGTGGTGAATAGCAAGATGGTAGGGCTGCGGGATCAACTGCTCGGGCAGTTTGCGGAGAGTGCCCGGCTGGATGGGGAGATCAAGAGGAACTTGGCGGGGTTGGGTTATGGCGCGTGACTGGGTTCGACTTCCATCCTACTCCTCGAAGGAAGAGGCCGAAAAATACTTACCTGACGGATGGCAGGTCTTCCAGATTGAGCAGTTGTACGAACAACTGCCAGTCGGGAAGCGATTTGAGCAAAAGACCTCATTCCCTGTCGGAAGTGTTCCAGTCATCGACCAATCGGCGACGGGAATTGTAGGGTGGCACAACGAAGAGCCCGGTGTTTTAGCTTCTCCAGAAAATCCAGTGGTGACATTCGCCAATCACACATGCGAAATGCGGTTAATGGAGAAGCCTTTCTCAGTAATTCAAAACGTGTTCCCTATGATTGGTAAGAATGGAGTTTGCCAAACTAGGTTCCTTTATTACCTGACCAAGGGGCGTGTTTGGCTTGAAGAATACAAAGGGCACTTTCCAGACTTTCGCCGCAAGTGGGTTTGCTGCCCTCCGCTTAAAGAACAAGAGCAGCTGGTAAAGATATTGGGAGGCCTGGACGACAAAATCGACCTCAACCGCCGCATCAATCAAACCCTGGAAGCGATGGCGCAAGCCATTTTCAAATCGTGGTTTGTGGATTTCGATCCGGTCAAGGCCAAGATTGCCGCCAAGCAAGAAGGTCGCGACCCGCTGCGCGCCGCCATGAGCGCCATTAGCGGCAAGCCCGATGCCGAACTCGACGCCCTCCCGCCCGAGCACTACGCCCAACTCGCCGCCACCGCCGCGCTGTTTCCCGACGAGATGCAGGATTCGGAGCTAGGGGAGATTCCGAGGGGGTGGAAGACTGGTTCATTGTCTGACTTTGCATCCTTCCAGAATGGATACGCTTTTAAGACTAAGGACTGGACAGGCTCAGGTCATCCAGTGGTCAAAATTGGGAATGTGAAACCGGGGATCATTGACGTATCCGGGTGCTCTTTTGTTGCGCATGAAACAGTGAATGGGCTTGATCGGTTTGCGCTCAAAAGAGGAGATTTAGTTATTGGTATGACCGGTTATGTTGGCGAAACTGGACTAGTTCCAGAGCTCAATTCGGTCGCATATTTAAATCAACGGGTCGGTCGCTTATCGACTGTCAACGGTGTTAGTGATATCGGCTATCCCTTTTGCCTTGTCCGTGATCCAGCATACAAAGCATATGCCGAGTCCAAAGCTCATGGTAGCGCGCAAGCAAATGTGAGTGGGAAGGATTTGATGGATTATCAGGCTGTAGTCCCAGCCATTGGAGTACTGAATATCTTCAATGCCCAAGTGGAAAAAATTATTAGGGAAGATCTGATCTAGCCGAAGAAGGCATTGCCGTTGATCCAGAATCTCAAAAAAAACGCCATGAGGCCCATTGCTGATCGAAATACCACTATTT
>NZ_JAVRKK010000017.1:0-37112 GCF_031962545.1 Candidatus Igneacidithiobacillus taiwanensis | reverse complement strand
CAAAATGCAGGCTCTCGCGAATACCTGGCTGAAAGCCTCGCCCGGCGATGATTTCCGTGCTACCGCCGCCAATGTCGACCACTAGACGGCGCTCTTCCGGGGCAACGGCCAAGCTATGAGAAACACCTAGATATATCAGGCGCGCTTCCTCCCGCCCGGCAACGATCTCTACCGGCACCCCCACCGCGGCCTCGATCTGCGCCAAGAAGTCCTCGGCCCGGCGCAGCATGCGCAGGGTGTTGGTACCGATCACGCGGGTGCGCTCCTTGGGAACCGTGCGCAGGCGCTGCCCAAAACGCTGCAGGCATTCGATGGCACGGGCGGCGACTTCGGGAGCAAGGTCGCCATTCGGGAGCAAGCCCTCGGCGAGCCGCACCCCCTCACGCAGCCGGTCGAGGAGACGCAGCTCACCGCCAATCTCTTCGGCGATGACCATGTGGAAGGAGTTGGATCCCAGATCCAGCGCGGCAAGAAGGTTTCGATTTAGGGCGCTGTCGTCACTGGGCATGATTCAATCCTGGAGTTGCTTGCCGACATCCTCCAAGGGAATATGACGGACGTTGACCCCTTTGACAAGGTAGATCACGTACTCACAGAGGTTGCGGGCGTGGTCGCCAACGCGCTCCAAGGCTTTGGCCACAAAGAGGGCGTCGATGGCCGGCGTAATCGTCCGCGGATCCTCCATCATATAGGTAATGAGACGGCGCATGGCGGCGCGATATTCTTGGTTTAGCTCTTCGTCCCCCTTGGCAATTTCGACGGCCGCCTCGGCATCGTTGTTGGCAAGGGCATCCATGGCTTTCCGGAACATCCCCAGGGCGTAGTCACCCATCACCTTGATATCGCGTAAAAAGCGGTTATTAACGCTGGCACTGCTGCGCTGCATCGACAAGGACATGCTGGCAATCTTGACCGCCTTGTCACCAATACGTTCGAGATCGGCAATGGATTTGATCAGGGTCATCACCAAGCGCAAATCACTGGCCGCCGGATGTCGGCGTACCAGGATATTGATGCACTCTTCCTCGATGCGCAGCTCGTAATCGTTGACGACACTGTCGCGACCGATGATTTCATTGGCCAGAGCCTCATCCTGATGCAACAGGGCACTGAGCGCATTGCGCATCTGCTCCTCCACCACCCCGGCCATGCGGTGGACCAGTTCATGCACCGCGTTCAGTTCGTCGTCAAAACGATGGGAAACATGGGGATCGGTATTCAACATGTTGTCGCTCCTTAGCCGTAACGACCGGTGATGTAATCTTCAGTCTGCTTCTTTTGCGGGTTGGTGAAAAGTTGCTGGGTGGGGCCGTACTCCACCATCTCGCCCAAATACATAAAAGCAGTAAAATCAGAGACTCGCGCCGCTTGCTGCATGTTATGGGTAACGATCAGCAGGGTGAACTGCTCGCGCAGTTGCGCCACCAGCTCCTCGATCTTGAGGGTGGCGATGGGGTCCAGCGCCGAGGTGGGCTCGTCGAGGAGGATGACCTCGGGGCGCACCGCCACCGCCCGGGCAATACACAGACGCTGTTGCTGACCACCGGAAAGGCTCAAGCCACTCTTCTTCAGGTTATCTTTTACCTCATCCCATAGAGCCGCTTGGCGCAGGGCCTGCTCCACACGCTCATCCATTTCTACTTTACGCAGTTTCTCGTAGAGCTTGATGCCAAAAGCAATATTGTCATAAATCGACATCGGAAAAGGCGTGGGCTTCTGAAAGACCATTCCCACGCGGGCCCGCAGCAAGTTGACATTGTAATTGGGGGCAAGGATGTCTTCGCCATCGAGGAGGACCTGACCAGTGGCGCGCTGCCCCGGATAGAGAGAATACATGCGGTTGAATACCCGTAGGAGCGTCGATTTGCCGCAGCCAGAAGGCCCAATGAAGGCGGTGACCTGATTGGCCGGCATGTCTAGATTGATCCCTTTCAGCGATTTGTGCTCGCCATAATAGAAATCCAGATTACGTACGGAAACTTTGACGCTGTTTTCAGCAGCAGACATGGCGACCCCCCATAGGTTTTTACTGACTGCACTATAACCGAAGATTATGACACTTTGATGACAGCGGCTCCTAGTCTTGCCAGGAATTACCGCGCCGGGCGAGTTCGGCCGGCAGAAAGACGACGAATTCAGAACCCTGGCCGACCACGCTACGCACCTGCAAGCGTCCGCCATAGCGCTCGGCGCTGTGACGGACGATGGAAAGACCAAGACCGGTACCACCGATACGCCGGGAGCGACCCTTATCGACACGATAGAAGCGCTCGGTAATGCGCTGTAGGTGTTCCTCGGGAATACCCTCACCGGTATCGCGCACGCGCAGCACGAGCGAGCCCTCCTCCTCCCCCCAGGCGATAAAGATATCTCGCCCGCGCGGACAATATTTGACGGCATTTTCGAGAAGATTTTGCACAATTCCCGAAATATCCAAAGGTTCGGCAAACACCGCCAGGCCCAGATCGAGTTCCAGGTGGAGGGCGAGTTCCTTGTCGAGGATGGTAGCCATGAGGCTTTCTCGCGCCCGCTCCACCAATTGCGCCACAAAGATGTTCTCACAACGCTGCGGATCCGGTTCGGCGCTTTCCACCCGCGCCAGAGAGAGCAGATCCTCGACAAGCGACTGCATCCGCTGCCCCTGCTCCTCCATGAGCCGCAACTGCGGTCCTACCTCGGCATCTTGCGCCAAAGGGCTGTCGAGAAGATTCTCCAGAAAGCCGCGGATGACCGTCAGCGGGCTGCGCAACTCGTGGGAAACGTTGGCAACGAAGTCCTGGCGTACCTGTTCCAACTGCCGCAAGCGCGTAACATCGCGAAAAAGCACCAAAGCCCCGGCGCTGCCGAGGGGATAGCGCAGTACCTCGAAGGCGGCATTGGGACGATCGGCAAATTCCATCGCCATGCTGCTCGGGCCGGCGCCGGCGAGAAACTCCTGCATTTGCGGCATACGCAGCCAAAAGGATAAAGGCTTGCCGAGGTCCTCCGGCCAATGGAGGTGCAAGAGGCTCACCGCCGCCGGGTTCATCCATAGCAAGCGCCCTTCGTCGTCCATGAGCAAAAGCGCATCGGGCAGGGCCTGCAGGGCATCACGCAGTTGCATGATCTGCTGATTGAGGGTGTGTTGCCGCTGCTCCTGATGCCGACGCCAGTGGTAGCCCTCGGCAAAGGTCTCTTCCCAGATACCGCTACTGAGGGGCGGAATACGGGTTTTCTTTTCGCGAAACCAGGCGCGAAAACGCAGCGCCTCTTGCCGGTGCCAACCAATCCACAGCGATAGCAACACCAGGGTACCCCAAAGAGGCGGCAGGAGGGATGCGCCGCTGGCGCCGAGGAGCTTCCAGGCGAGAAGGATGGAAAGGGGCAGCAGGGCTGGCACCCAGGCCCGCAGGTGGTTCATGGTACTTTACTAAGGTTTTGTGCCGGCGGCGGAACGGGGTTGCAACGATACCCCTCGCCGCGCACGGTCTCGATGATGTGGGCGTACGAGTAGCTTTCCAGGCAGCGGCGCAGGCGCCGGATGTGGACATCGACGGTGCGCTCCTCGACATAGGTTTGCCGCCCCCAGATGAGGTCGAGCAGGGCTTCGCGACTGTAGACCCGGTCGGGGTTGGTGACCAGCAAGCGCAACAAACGGAACTCCGTCGGTCCCATGCTCACCACCTGGTCCTGCACCAGCACCCGATGGGCCTTGATGTCGATATACAGATCCCCAATGCGCACCCGATTGGGGGAAAAGCCACCGTAGCTGCGTCGCAACAGGGCCTGGACCCGTGCCACCAACTCCCGCGGCGAGAAGGGTTTGATCAGGTAATCATCGGCCCCGGACTCGAGGCCGTGTACGCGATCCCCTTCCTCGCTACGCGCGGTGAGCAGGATGATGGGGATACCTTGCAAGGTGTCGCGCCGACGCAGATTCCGACACCAGGCAATACCACTCTCCCCCGGCAGCATCCAGTCGAGGATGATCAGGTGCGGCGCCGGATCGACCAAGAGATCCTCGGCGGCCTCGGTACTTGCCGCACAAAGTACCTCGAACCCGTGCTTCTGTAGGGTCAGTCGCAGTAGCTCCTGAATACCCTCTTCATCCTCCACCACCAGGACGCGAAAGATCTGTTGCTCTTCGCTTGCTTCGCTCATCTCTCACTCCCGCAGAAGCGGCCATTCTGGCCCAGAGACAACGCCATTGCCAAGACCGGCGATAATGCCACCCCCAAGCAGGCGTTCGCCCCGATAGCAGACGGCAGCTTGCCCCGGAGTAATCGCTCGCTGCGCCTGGGAAAGTTGCAAGCTCGCCCGCCCGCCTTCCTGCAGACGTAAAAGTGCTGGAACCGGTGCTGCCGCATAGCGCAGCTTGACCTCCACCTGCTGCTCCTCCCCCGGCTGCCAGTTCAGCAGCCAGTTGCAGTCACTGATCTCCAGGCGCTCTTTGAGCAGCGCCGCGGCAGGCCCCACCCGCACCTCCGCGCGCTCGGCATCCACCGCCAACACATAGAGGGGCTCGGCACTGCCGCCGCCAATGCCGCGGCGCTGACCAACGGTAAAATGGATTACCCCTTCGTGGGTGCCCAATTCTTCTCCCTCGGGACCGAGGATCTTCCCGGGCCGGCTCTCCACCCCCTGCTCCCGCAGAAAGTGGCGATAATCACCGCCAACAAAGCAAATGTCTTGCGACTCCTGCTTGTCGGCAATAGGCAGGCGGTGTGCATGCGCCAGGGCGCGGACCTCCTCCTTGCGCAGTCCGCCCAAGGGAAAGCGCAGCCGCGGCAGCAGGTCGCGCTCGATGCCATAGAGGAAATAAGACTGATCCTTGCGCGCATCGACCCCGCGCCAGAGCTGCGCCTCGGGGGCGGTCTGTTGGCGCACATAATGTCCGGTGGCCAGCACCTCCGCTCCCAAGGCCTGGGCCTCCTGCCATAAAGCCGAAAATTTCAGGGTCTGGTTGCAGCGAGTGCAGGGATTGGGCGTGCGTCCCGCCGCGTAGTCGGCAATGAAGGGATCGACAATTTCTTTGCGAAATCGCTCGCGATAATCGAGCACTTGGTAGGGAATGCCAAGCTGCGCGCAGAGCTCCGCCGCATCTTCGATATCGCGCTCGTCGCAACAGCGGCTCTTGGGCCAAAGCCGCATGGTGAGACCGATGAGATCATAGCCGGCCTCATGCAACAGTGCCGCAGCGACGGCAGAATCGACCCCCCCCGACAGGGCAATGGCGGCCCTGGGCATTACCGGGCTCTATTCGCGCTCGGCAAGCCAGGCCATTTGTATGGCCTCGAGTATGCGCTCGTTGGAGGCTTCCGGGTCATCCTCAAAGTCCGGTAAATCGACAATCCAGCGATGTAGGTCGGTGAAGCGGAGGTGCTGCACATCGCAGTCCGGATAGGCTTCGTCGAGGGCAATGGCAATTTCCTGGGTATCGGTCCAACGCATCAGTGTCGCTCCTTTTCCAGATTGATGGTGTACTTGGGAATTTCGACGACGAGATCGGTCTTGGCGACCCGGGCTTGACAACTCAGGCGAGACTCCGGCTCTAGCCCCCAGGCGCGGTCGAGCAAGTCCTCCTCCTTCTCCTCGGCGGGTTCGAGGCTGTCGAAGCCGGCGCGGATGACGACATGGCAAGTGGTACAAGCGCACGACATCTCACAGGCATGCTCGATGGGGATACCATTGCGCAGCGCCGCGTTAATGATCGTCTCCCCGGGCTCCGCCTCGATTTCTGCTCCCTTCGGGCAGACATCCGCATGGGGCAAAAAGCGTATTTTGGTCATTTGTCGCTCCATTCATCGATGGAGTGCCCGGCCATTGCCGTGCGCACCGCCTGATTCATTCGCCGCTCGACCAAAACCTCGGCCGCTTTTTCCACTGCCTCGGCTGCACCTTTGAGCGCCTCCACCGAATTACCCGCCAAAGCCTGCAAGAGCTGTGCGCGCGCAGCATCGATCCGGGCTCGCTCTGGCGCATCGAGTAGGGCAGCATCCTTGGCCAGGGCGGCATCGAGAGCCTCGCGCACCCGCTCCGCCTCTACCCGCGCTTCCGCCAAGCGGCGAGCCTCCACATCTTCCTTGCCATGCTCCAGGGCTTCGCGCAGCATGCGGGTAATTTCCGCGTCGTCGAGGCCATAAGAAGGCTTGACCTGCACCTCGGCGCGCACGCCAGTGCTGGTCTCTTCCGCGCTCACGGCGAGGAGGCCGTCGGCATCCACCTGGAAGGTGACGCGGATACGCGCTGCCCCCGCCACCATCGGCGGGATGCCGCGCAAAGTGAATCGCGCCAGAGATCGGTTATCGACCACGCGGTCGCGTTCTCCCTGCAAGACATGGATGCTCATGGCGGTCTGGCCATCCTTGAAAGTAGTGAATTCCTGCGCCTTGGCAACGGGGATGGGGGTATTGCGGGGAATGATTTTCTCGACCAGGCCACCCATGGTTTCCAAACCCAGGGAGAGCGGCAACACGTCCATGAGCAGTAGGTCACCCTGCTGGTTGCCCGCCAAGGCGTCGGCCTGAATCGCCGCGCCGAGGGCTACCACCTGGTCGGGATCGATGTCCGCCAAGGGCTCCTGACCAAAGAATTCGTGCACCATGCGCCGCAAGAGGGGGACGCGCGTGGCGCCGCCCACCAGAACCACCCCCTGGATTTGCTCCGGGCGCACCTTGGCATCACGTAGGGCCCGACGACAAGGGGCAAAACTGCGCTGGATTACCGGCGCAATCCAGGTTTCCAGCTCTTCCCGGCGTAAGTGCCAATCCAGCCTTGTGCCGTCGGGCAACTGTAACTCGACGCTCGCTTCTTCGGCGTCGCTCAGCCGTTCCTTGATGACGCGGGCAGCCAACAACACCTGCCGCTGCCAGCTCGGGCTGCTGGGCGCCCGGTCTGCCAACTGCGCCAGCATCTGCTCGGCAATGCAGCGGTCCATGTCGTCCCCCCCAAGGGCGGCGTCGCCAGCCGTTGCCAAGACCTCAAAGACGCCTTTTTGCAAACGCAGTAGCGAGAGGTCGAAGGTGCCACCGCCAAGGTCATAAATCGCATAGAGCCCCTCGGCTCCCTTGTCCAACCCGTAGGCCACCGCCGCTGCCGTCGGCTCGGCGAGCAGGCGCAACACATGGATGTCGGCTAGGCGGGCGGCATCTTTGGTGGCCTGCCGCTGGGCGTCATCGAAGTACGCCGGCACGGTAATGACTGCACCCAAAAGCTTCCCGCCCAAGGATGCCTCGGCCCGCTGGCGCAATACCTTGAGGATTTCCGCCGATACCTCGACTGGGCTTTTTTCTCCCTGGACGGTTTGCAGCCGCAGCATTCCATCGCCAGCGGCAAGACGATAGGGCAACTCGCCAGCAAGAGTTTGGAGGTCTTCTGGTCCTCGACCCATGAGCCGTTTTACCGAGGCTATGGTGTTGTGGGGATCTTGTGCGGCGCTGGCACGCGCCTCCTCGCCCACCAAAACGCTTCCGTCGGCTCGGTACTGCACTACCGAGGGCAACAGGTAGCGATCTTGCTCGTCGCGCAAGACCTCCGGCACCCCCGAGCGCAAGGTCGCCACGAGGGAATGCGTGGTCCCCAGGTCGATGCCAACGACTAGCCGATGTTCATGCGGGGCAGTGGACTGCCCAGGTTCGGCAATTTGCAACAACGCCATTCCAGCTCCTCAACGCGAACCGTGGGGGGCTCAGGCGTAATCCCACCGTTCCTCGTTTGCATCGATTTCTGCGAGAAATTTGCGCAGATACTGCCATTCCTGCAAGAGACGGGCAATCTGCGCTTCCTGAGGAGCGGCAAAGGCTGCCGTCATCCTCTCCATCAATTCTTGTTCTTCGGCATTCGCCTCGGCGCGCAGACGATCGAGTTGCGCTTGATCACGAATGGCAACGGCATCGTCGAGTGCCTCCCGGCGCTCCATCTCGCGTAGCAGGAGCTCGGGATCACGCAGGCTACCCATCTCCTCGCCCAAGGCCGAGTGGCCAAAGCGCTGCTGAAAAAGGTAGTCGGCGCGCCGCAAGGGGTCGCCCAAGACTGCCTGCGCCTCGTTGATGCGGGTACTCCACTCCAACGATTGGCGCTGCTGGGCGCTGTCGGCCTGGGCAAAACGATCGGGGTGCAGCAACTGTTGCCGCTCCAGCACCCGCTTGCGTAACTCCGCTAGATCGAGAGGAAAATCCTCCGCAAGGCCCAATACCGCAAAGAGCGAGAGGTTGGGGTCGAAGGGCTGCAGGGAACCACAGTGCGGGCAGGTAGCCACCCCCGGCAGCAACGACGCCCGACAGGAAGGACAGCTCGACATCTTATACGGTAAAGCTTTCGCCGCAACCGCAACTGTCTTTGACGTTGGGGTTATTGAAGCGAAATCCCTCGTTCAGTCCCTCGCGGGTAAAATCCAGCTCCGTGCCGTCCAAGTACAGCATGCTCTTGGGGTCGACAAAAATACGGACGTCATCTTGGGCAAAGACCAAGTCTTCTGCCTGGGGTTCATCAACGAATTCCATGACATAAGACAGACCCGAGCAACCGCTGGTTTTTACACCAATGCGGATACCCTGGCCCTTACCCCGCTTTTCGATACTTTTGCGTACCTGCCGGGCCGCTGCCGGAGTCATGCTCAGTGCCATAGTCGTACCCTCAATGGGTCTCGGCTGCCGATACCGCGCCGGACTTCTTGCGATAGTCTTCGATGGCAGCCTTGATGGCATCCTCTGCCAACACCGAACAGTGGATCTTGACCGGGGGCAGTTCGAGCTCCTCGGCAATCTGGCTGTTCTTGATCTGCATCGCTTCGTCGAGCGACTTACCCTTGACCCACTCCGTGACCAAAGAGCTGGAGGCAATGGCGGAGCCACAACCGTAGGTCTTGAATTTGGCATCTTCGATGATGCCCTGCTCATTGACCTTGATCTGCAGGCGCATCACATCGCCACAGGCAGGCGCACCCACCATACCGGTACCCACCCCTGCCTCTTCTTTGGCAAAACTACCGACGTTGCGGGGGTTTTCGTAGTGATCGATGACTTTTTCGCTGTATGCCATGACTTGTCTCCTGTTATCTGGAATCAGTGTGCCGCCCACTGCACGGAGTTGAGGTCGATTCCCTCGAGATGCATTTCCCAGAGGGGAGACAACTCCCGCAGTTTGCCCACTTTCGAGGCCACCAACTCGATGGTCTCATCGATTTCCTCTTCGGTGGTGTAGCGTCCAATACCGAAGCGGATGGAACTGTGCGCCAATTCGTCGGACTTACCCAAGGCGCGCAAAACGTAAGAAGGTTCGAGACTGGCCGAGGTGCAGGCCGAGCCACTCGACACGGCAATACCCTTGAGCGCCATGATCAGCGACTCGCCCTCCACAAAGGCAAAACTCAGGTTGAGGTTGTGGGGCACCCGGTGCTCCATGTCGCCGTTGATGTAGACCTCTTCGACCCGGCTCATGATGCCGTTGAGCAGACGATCACGCAGTTGGCGAATACGCCGGGAGTCGCTCTCCATGCTTTGTACGGCAAGCTCCGCCGCAGCCCCCATGCCCACGATCTGGTGCGTCGGCAAGGTGCCCGACCGCATACCGCGTTCGTGGCCACCACCGTGGATCTGCGCTTCGATGCGCACCCGCGGCTTACGTCGCACGTAGAGGGCACCAATGCCTTTGGGTCCGTAGATCTTATGACCGGAAAGACTCATCAGATCGGCCTGAATGGCTTCGACATCGACCGGCACCTTGCCGAGGGCCTGCACCGCATCGACATGAAAGAGAATCTTGTGCTCGCGCAGCATCTTGCCAATCTCTTCCATGGGCTGGATGACGCCGATTTCGTTGTTGACGAAGAGCACCGAGGCGAGGATGGTGTCTGGACGCAAAGCGGCGCGGAAAGCATCGAGATCGACCAGTCCATTCTCTTGCACTTCGAGATAGGTACACTCGAAGCCTTCGCGCTCCAACTGGCGAAAGGTATCGAGGGTGGCCTTGTGCTCCGTGCGCAGGGTAATCAGATGTTTGCCCTTGCCAGAATAGAAGTGCGCCGCACCCTTAATGGCCAGATTACTGGATTCGGTAGCGCCCGAGGTCCAGACGATCTCCTTGGGGTCAGCGTGGATGGCGGCGGCCACCTGGGCACGTGCCTTCTCGACCGCTTCCTCGGCCAACCAGCCGTAGCTGTGGGAGCGACTGGCTGGATTGCCAAAATTCTGCGTCAAGTACGGCAACATCGCCTCGACCACCAAGGGATCGACCGGCGTGGTCGCCTGATAATCGAGATAAATGGGCCGATCCCGCAAAGCGGGACTGTTCACCTTTTCTGCCTGTACTGCGCTCATAGACACCTCGCTTACCCGTGGGCGGGACGCTGTTGTTCCCGCTCTGTCATTCGTAAAGGAAGGGTACCCGGCTGCTGCAGCTTGCGCCGCTGCTCCTGCACCAGCTGCGCCAAGGTGATGCCGTGCAGGAAGCGACCGATTTGCTCCCCCAAGGCCTCCCAGAGGTCGTGGGTGAGGCACTGCTGGCCCTCGCCCTTGCAGCACTGCACTGGGTCTCCACCGCATTGGGTGGTATTGATGGATTCGTTGACGGCGCGGATGATTTCATCGACCGGGATGTCAGTTCCCGCTCGGCCCAAACGATAACCGCCGCCAGGACCGCGCACACTATCCACCAAACCCTGCTTGCGCAGACGCCCAAAGAGTTGCTCCAAATAGGCAACGGAAATCTGTTGACGGCGGGAGATATCGGCAACGGTGACTACCTCGTCCTCGGCATGTAATGCGAGGTCGAGCATAGCAGTAACCGCGTAGCGACCCCTTGTCGTCAACTTCATGACCTATACCCTCCTGACTGCTTGCCTATCCTACTATCCCTACTGAATTAGTCAACTATTATTCGCTACCGTTCCCTTGTCGGCGGCATCGAGGGAACATTCTGGACTCTCGACGATTTCGATGGCCCCAGCCTCTGGCCGTAGGGCAGCGAGTTGGGTGCGCAGTTCTGCCAATTCACGGTCCTGGTGTTGCATGTGTTCCAGCATGCATTCGACCGCCCGCGCCACGGGGTCGGGCATTTGCCCGGTCAGGCCATAGGCATCGAAATGACTGTCGCTGGAGCTCTTGTTTATCGTCCGCCCCGGAATACCCACCACGGTCACCCCGTCTGGCACATCCTTGACCACCACCGCATTGGAGCCGATGCGGGCATTGTCACCAACGCTGATAGGCCCAAGCACCTTGGCACCGGCACCAACGATGACGCCATTGCCCAGGGTAGGATGACGCTTGCCCGGCTGCCAGGAGGTACCGCCCAGGGTAACGCCATGGTAGAGGGTGCAGTCATCGCCAATTTCCGCCGTTTCGCCAATCACCACCCCCATGCCGTGGTCGATGAAAAAACGGGCGCCGATCTTGGCGCCGGGGTGAATTTCGATACCGGTGAGCCAGCGCGCAATGGCGGAGAGGATACGGGCAACGAGAAACCACTTGTGCTCCCATAGCCAATGGGCGAGGCGATAGGCAAAAAGCGCATGCACGCCAGGATAGGTTAGGAGAATTTCAAAGCGGGTGCGCGCGGCGGGGTCGCGAGCAAAGATGGCATCGAGGTCGTCGCGCAAGGACATCAGCGCCCCTCCCCTTTGCTCGCCCAGCGGGTAATTTCGGTGAGAATACCGCGCAGGATGTCGATTTCGTTGCCGCTCGGCTGGGCGCGGTCGAAAAGGCGGCGTAAACGTCGCATCATGTGCTCCTCCCGCGGTGCCTGCAAAAAGCCACTGGCAAGCAACACATCGCGCAATTGGGCATAAAAGCCTTCGCGCTCTGCCACCAGTGCGCCGCGCTCCGGTAGCTCTGGCAACGGTGCCACCCCCGCATTGCTTGCCATTTGCAGCTCATACGACAGAATCTGTACCGCCTGGGCAAGATTGAGGGAGTGGTAGAGATCGCCGGTAGGAATCTGGATCAAGTGCTGGCACAGGTCGAGTTCGCTGTTGCTAAGGCCACTGCTCTCACGACCAAAGAGTATAGCCACCGGCGCTTGTGCGGCGGCGGCGATCATCTCTTGTGCCGCCGAGCGTGCATCGCTTTGCGGCCACTGAATATGGCGATCACGCGCGGTGGTGCCGTAGACCCGTGCGCAGTCGGCGAGGGCGCTTGCCAAGTCATCGTGTACCTCGGCTCGCTGCAATACATCCTCGGCGCCGGAGGCGAGGGCGTCGGCCTCGGGATGCGGAAAGAAGCGCGGGCGCACCAGCACCAAGCGCGTCAGGCCCATGACCTTCATCGCCCGCGCCGTCGAACCAATGTTGCCCGGGTGACTGGGTTCGACCAAAACGACGCGAATTTGCGCGAGGCTCTCCGCACCGTGCAGGGGGGCCGGCTTTTCTCTATACTCGCTCATGTTTCACATTCCGAGCCAAGGTTGTCATGCAACATCCCATTCTTGTAACTGCGATCCGCGCTGCCCGCAAGGCCGGCGACATCATCAACCGCAACATCGACCGCGTCAACGAAATCCGCGTCGGCAGCAAAGGACCGCGCGATTTTGTTACCGAAGTCGACCAGCGTGCCGAGGCGGCCATCGTGGAGGTCATCCAACGCGCCTACCCGGATCACGGCATTCTGGCGGAAGAAGGCACGCGCATCGAAGACCGCGAATACGAGTGGATCATCGATCCTCTCGATGGCACCACCAATTTCATTCACGGTGTGCCGAGCCTTGCGGTTTCCATTGGCATACGCCGCCAGCAGCGGCTCGAACATGCCGTTGTCTACGATCCTCTGCGCAACGAACTCTTCAGTGCCAGCCGCGGTGGCGGCGCCCATCTCAATGATCGGCGCCTGCGCGTTAGCCAACGGCGAGAATTGGACGACAGCCTCATCGCGACCGGTTTCCCCTTTCGCGATTTCAGCTACCTCGACGAATATCTGGCCATCTTCAAGGGCCTGATGCAAAAGACCGCCGGCCTGCGCCGAGCCGGATCTGCCGCCCTCGATCTCGCCTATGTGGCCGCCGGGCGCTACGACGGCTTCTGGGAATTCCATCTGAAACCCTGGGACATCGCCGCCGGTGCCCTGCTCATTCAGGAAGCCGGCGGGCTGGCTACGGATTTTCACGGCGAGCAGGAATTCTTGCGTTCCGGAAACATCGTTGCCGGCAATCTGCGCATCCACGCGCAGTTGCTGCAGCAAATCCAAAAGGAATTACCCAAGGGCTAAGCAGTACCGCCCGGGGCCAAGCCCCGGCTGCCTACCCAATGGCGGGCAAAGTGCTGCGCCACCCGCCCGCTGCGCGAGCCGCGTTGCAGGGCCCAACGCAGCGCCTCGGCCTGCCAAGCGTCGCGCTCGTCGTCGTTGCCCAAAAGCCGCAGGTGGCTGGCAACGATGTCGAGATACTGGGCCTGATCAAAGGCATAAAAGCCCAACCAGAGGCCAAAACGCTCCGAAAGGCTGATCTTTTCCTCGGCGGTTTCGCCGGCAATGATCTCCTCCCCATGGCGATGGTATTCCTCGTTATCGGAAAAATGCCGGGGTAAGAGATGACGGCGGTTGCTGGTGGCGTAGAGCAACACATTGGCCGGCCGTGCCTCAACGCCACCATCGAGAAGGGACTTGAGGGAGCGGTAGGCAGGGTCGTCGCTGCCAAAGGAAAGATCATCGCAAAACAACACAAAACGATAACGCTCTTCGGGGTCGGCGCGGGCAATGGCGGCAAGGATCTCCGGCAAGTCGAGAATGGCTTGGCTGTCGATTTCGACCAAGCGCAGCCCGGCGTCGGCATAGGCACCTAAAAGAGCCTTTACCAGAGACGACTTGCCCGTACCGCGCCCGCCCCAAAGCAGGGCATCGTTGGCGGGCAAACCGGCAACGAATTGGCGAGTGTTCGCTACCAACGTCGCCTTGGCCTCGTCAATGCCGAGCAGGCTGTCGAGACGGGGCAAATCGAGGCGCTGCAATGGCTCCAAGCGCCCGGCGAGGCCATGACGGCGCCAACGCGCTGCGCGTACCTCGGCAAAATTGGGCAACTTTTCCGCCTCGCCCTGACCAAGCAGGCGCAGCAGCTGCAAGATGCGATCATCCACTTCCACTAGGCAAAGCCTCCTTCCCATCGCTACACTGAGCCCAACCCTACCCGTTTTGGCGTTGACATGAAACTGCTCATCGATTTTTTACCGGTTATCCTCTTCTTTGTGGCTTACAAGATTCACGGCATCTATTTTGCCACCAAGGTGCTCATCGTCGCCTCGGTGCTGTTGATGCTCTGGCAGTGGCGCCGGCAGGGAAAGGTAGAGAGCATGACCTGGATTTCGACCCTGCTGATCTTGGTCTTTGGCGGTCTAACCATCTATTTTCATAACGATACCTTCATCAAATGGAAGCCGAGTATCCTGTATCTGCTCTTTGCCATTGCCCTGCTCTGGACCCACTGGCGGGAAACGCCGTTGCTGCAACGGCTCATGGGCGCGCAGCTACCCGTGAGCCTGCCCAATGCCTTCTGGCGGCGCCTGAATCGCTATTGGATCATCTTTTTTGTGATACTGGCGGTGCTCAATCTCGCCATCGCCTATACCTTCCCTACCAATATTTGGGTGGATTTCAAGCTCTTTGGGCTATTGATTTTGACGGTGCTGTTTGTGATCTATCAGGCCATTCTCATTAGCCGTGCCCTGCCGCCCGACGCCCTTGGCAGCAAGGATTCGCACTGATTCGGCCTGTGCTAGACTGAAGCTCGTTTGTTCGCGAGGAACGCCATGTACTACTGCATTATCGGTATCGACAACCCCGACTCCCTGGAACTACGCCAACAGGCACGTGCCGAGCATTTGGCGCGACTGCACCAACTACGCGCCGAAGATCGGCTGCTGACGGCCGGTCCCTTCCCCGCCATCGACAGCGAAGACCCGGGTGCGGCGGGCTTTAGTGGAAGCCTGATCATTGCCCGTTTTGATTCCCTGGCGGATGCCCAACAGTGGGCCGCCGCCGAACCCTATCTCAGTCATGGCGTGTACGCCAACGTAAGCGTACAGCCCTACAAGGCGGTGTTTTGATGAACCAGCAAGCCATAGAAAATGCCATACGTACGGCGCTGGAGCCGGAAGAGCTGCAGATTCGCGATCGTAGCGAGGCCCATGAAGGGCATGCCGGGGCGACCAGCGAGGGCGGACACTTTGAGCTGCGGGTGGTAAGCAGCCGCTTTGCCGGCCTTGCCCCCCTCGCCCGCCATCGCTTGGTCTATGCCGCCGTCGAGGGTATCGGCGAGAGCATCCACGCCTTCGCCCTGCAGACCCTGACCCCAGAAGAAGCCGAACAGCGCCGTCAGCAACGACCGGCACGGCGGACCATTCCCCTCTCCTCCTAAGCCAAGCCGTGGCCAAAGATGCCTTCGTTCGCCAATTTCGCGAATCGTCGCCGTATATCCATCGCTTTCGCGGGCAGACTTTCGTCATCAATTTTGGCGGCGACGTGGTGGCTGACGGCCACTTTTGGACCATTGCCCAGGATATCGCCCTACTGAACAGCCTCGGCATCAATGTCGTTTTGGTGCACGGCGCGGGGCCACAAATCGACGCTGCTTTGGCGCAAGCCGGACTGCACTCCGAGCGCGTCGAAGGCAGGCGGATTACCACCGCCGCCATCATGGAACGGCTCATCCCTGCGGTGGGCGGAGTGCGCCTGCAGGTGGAGGCAATGCTCTCCGAGGGCAGACAAGACTCACCCATGGCCCATGCCGGATTGCAGGTGAGCAGCGGCAATTTCATCATTGCCCAACCCATTGGCATCCTCAACGGTGTCGACTACCAGTACACCGGCGAGGTACGGCGGGTGGCGGTAGAGGCCATCCAACGGCACATTGCTGCCGATGAGGTCGTGCTGCTCTCCCCCATCGGGGTTTCGCCCACGGGTACGCTCTTCAATATTCGCGCCGAAGACATTGCCGTTGCCGCCGCCATCGCCCTCGATGCCGCCAAGCTCATTTTTTATGCCGACGAGCCTGGCGTGCTCGATGCCCAGGGCGAATTGCAGCGGCAGATCGTGCTCTCGGAAATCCCCGCCCTCTTGGCCGAACCGCTGCCCGAAGCCATCCACGAGCATCTTCGCAGTGCCGAGAAGGCCTGTCGCCGCAATGTCGAGCGGGTGCATATCATTCCGCGCCGGGAGGATGGCGCTATTCTGCGTGAACTCTTCACCCGCGACGGCTTGGGCAGCATGATTTCCCGCGATCCTTTCGAGCACCTGCGCCCGGCTAGTCGCAGCGATATTCCCGGCATCATGGCCCTGATCCGCCCCCTCGAGGAGAGCGGGGTACTGGTGCGGCGTGGGCGCGAGCGCCTAGAGCGGGAGGTGGAGCAGTTCACGGTCATGGAGCGCGACGGCAAGATCATCGGCTGTGTTGCCGTCTACCCCTACCCGGAGTACGGCATGGCGGAAATCGCCTGCTTAGCCGTAGACGAACAATATCGGGAAGAAGGCCGCGGCGAGCAGTTATTGGAGTACGGGGTCGCCACGGCGCGCAAGCTCAACCTGCAAGAAGTTTTTGTGCTCAGCACCCAAAGTGGCCAGTGGTTTTTGGAACGTTCCTTTCGGCGCGGCAGCCTCAAGGAATTGCCGGTACCTAAGCAAGGGCTGTACAACCTGCAGCGGCGCAGTGGCATTTTTTTACGCAGCCTGCGAGAGAATTGAAGCGCAGCTCAGTCCTCTGGTTTGCCGCGTTCCTCTACCTCTTCCATTTCCCCGTCTACGCCGGTATACGCCGCGGGCAAGAGTTCCATCTCGCGCTGATCGAGGCGCGGCGCTGCGTTGTACTTGCCGTCGTAGCGGTACACCACCGTGCAGCGCTTGGCAACGAAGCCACCACGCTCCATCTCGCTCGACTCGAGATCAAACTCGAGGACGATGTCGCGGCTCGGCAAATCGGCTACATCGAGCTCCCGCGGCAGGTCCGTCACATGCACAAAGGCGGAGCTGTAGGGAGAATCATCTTGGCGGGTATCCGTTACCCAGAGCTGGCCGCTCAGTTGCCGCTGAAAACGGACAAAGCCAAAGCCCCGTTCCAGCTCCCAGCGACTGCATATACCCCGCACCCGCGAGCCGATTTCGCCCCAGGGTAAGCGCCCATCGCCGCGCACCGGCAGCAGGCCCGGCACCAGGAAGCCCGAGTAGAAAGCATCGGCTTCGTGCTGCAAGGCCACGGAAACATTACGAAAACCCAGCACCTCGACGCGACAGCCGCGGTTTTGCAACGCACGTACCACTTGCAAAAAATCGCCGTCACCGGTCACCAACAGCACCTGATCGAGCCGCTCCGACTGCAGCATCACGTCCACCGCCAAGTCGAGATCGGCATTGGCCTTGGCCACTGCATTGCCCTCCTCATCGGTAAACCAACGCACGGGCTTTTCGATGATTTTCCAGCCGAGATCACGCACTGCCTGTTGGTAGGAGCGAATACGGTCGTGATAGTCGCGGTCGGTGCGATTGCGCTGCCCATCTACCGCCATGTAGGTATTGAGACGGATGAGCTGCGAGGCATTGCGCCCATCGCCACGTGCGGCAAAGCGCCGCAACACGTCGTAGCGCATGGAGTAGCCACCGTTGAAGCGTACATTCTCGGCGTCGACGTAAACGCCAACCCGCAAGGAAGACGCTGTCAAGTCAGGACTCCAAAATGGCGCCCATGGCGGCGTTGGTTACCAGTTTACGGTAGCGGCGCAGCCAAGGGGATTTCAGGGGCTTTTCGACGGGTACCCAGCTTTCCCGACGCCGAGCGAGTTCCTCCTCACTCAGCCTTACGTCGAGTTTGCCTGCATCCAGATCGAGCTCGATGATGTCGCCGTCGCGTAGCAGGGCGATGGGTCCGCCCTCTGCTGCCTCTGGCGAAATATGCCCAATACAGGCACCGCGGGTAGCGCCGCTGAAGCGGCCGTCGGTAATGAGCGCCACCGATTCCCCCAGCCCCATACCCATGATGTTGGCGGTGGGAGTGAGCATTTCGGGCATACCGGGGCCGCCCTTGGGGCCCTCGTAGCGAATGACCACCACCTGACCGGCCTCCACCTCGCCCGCCAGAATCCCTTCGGCGGCAGTCTCCATGCTCTCAAAAATCTTGGCCGGGCCGGCAAACTTGCGCATGGCCGGCACCACGGCACCAATTTTGACGATGCCGCCTTGCGGGGCGAGATTGCCAAAAACCGCCCGCAAGCCACCGGTGGGAGAAAACGGATCCGTGGCCAGATGGATGATCTTACTGTCGCGAACCTCGGCAGCCTCGACAATTTCGCGCAGGGTCTGGCCGCTTACGGTTGGCTTGTCGAGGTGCAGGACGTTGCCGTTGCGCTTGTGCACCTCGTGCAAAATAGCGGGAATGCCCCCAGCGCGGCCAATATCCTCGATATGCACCGTGGAGAGGGCCGGCGAGACCTTGGCTAGGTAGGCGACTTGCTGCGCCAGCTCATTGATACGCGCCAAGGGGTAGTCGATGCCGGATTCGCGCGCAATGGCCAAAGTATGCAAGACGGTGTTGGTAGAGCCACCCATGGCCATGTCGAGGATGAACGCATTGTCGATGGCCTCGAAATCCACCAACTGGCGCATGGTCGGCCCACCAGCCTGGACGATGGCCATGATCCGTGCCGCCGCTGTGCGCACCAAGTCGCGGCGCGCCGCCGCCGTCGCCAGCACCGTGCCGTTGCCCGGCAGCGCAATGCCCAAGACTTCCATCAGGCAGTTCATGCTATTGGCGGTAAACATGCCGGAGCAGGAACCACAGGTGGGGCAGGCCTTGTCTTCGATTTCTTTGAGGCGCGCCTCGGTAATCTGCCCGCGCTTGAATTGCCCCACCGCCTCGAAGGCAGTGACTAGATCCACCGGCGTACCGTCGGCGAGCTTGCCCGCCTCCATCGGCCCACCCGACACGAAAACCGTGGGGATGTCGCAGCGCAGGGCGCCCATGATCATGCCCGGTACGATCTTGTCGCAGTTGGGAATGCAGACCAAGCCATCGAGGTGATGCGCCTGCACTACGGTCTCGATGGAGTCGGCAATCAGCTCGCGGCTGGGCAGGGAGTAGCGCATACCCTCGTGCCCCATGATAATCCCGTCGTCGACACCAATGGTGTTGAATTCAAAAGGAATACCACCAGCGGCGCGAATGGCCTCCTTGACGATGCGACCAAACTCCTGCAAATGCACATGGCCGGGAATGATGTCGATGTAGGAGTTGGCGACCCCGATGAAGGGCTTGTCCATATCGGCATCGGTCACTCCGCAAGCCTTGAGCAAAGAGCGGTGGGGGGCTCGTTCAAAGCCCTTTTTGATTTTGTCGGAACGCATTGGTCACCTCGAGCTGAGCGGCTCTGCCGAGCCGGTATGTATCATGCCGCCAGTATAGAACCGCCGGCCGCAAAGACCAAGGCAGCCCATCGAAGTTATTCGAGACCTGACGGGTAGCCTCGCTCAATTGCGAACCGAAACGCGCAACTCGACTCTGCAAAAGTCAGAACTGCGTCTTCTTGCAAACCAAGCGGATGTGGAAAGAAAACTGGTAGACCAAGTAGCCGAAATCTCGCATAGTGCGAGGATGTCCATCAAGGCCAACGTTTTTGCGCTACAGCAACTCAGCAGGCCCGCCACGTTCATCTGCTGCGGCAAGGCCTCGAGCGACAACCCGGGCGCTTCCACCGCGAACACAATATCCACTTCTTACGGAATGTCTGCATCAGCGACTGGCATAAACCATCTATCCGTGCGGATTGGTTGTGGCTGTCGCCGACCAGGACCTTC
Organism: Candidatus Igneacidithiobacillus taiwanensis; assembly: GCF_031962545.1. NCBI lineage: Bacteria > Pseudomonadati > Pseudomonadota > Acidithiobacillia > Acidithiobacillales > Acidithiobacillaceae > Igneacidithiobacillus > Candidatus Igneacidithiobacillus taiwanensis. The sequence continues at coordinate 17,376 of NZ_JAVRKK010000017.1, read as the reverse complement.
ACGATCAGGTTCAACAATTCTTGCGCGAACGCGCGCTTGGCCTCGACTATAATGGGGTGCGGGTGATTGGGTTTGGGTACCTCCAAGCTTGGTATTCGATGTGACCACTTTTGACCGCTCGCTGGCGCAGCAGGTCATGAAGTTTGATAGGGAGTTGGGTCATATCAAACCAACCCCCGCTCGCTCATCAACGCGGCAAGCGGGCTACCAGCAGCGATGTGAGGCGCGACGATATCGCTAGCGAGTGCCAACACCAACCGATTACGCGCAAGCGCGGTTTCGCGGGTGGTGCGGCGCAACTCGGGCGGGCAGGCGGTGATGACCAGCATCCGGCCAGCCGCCAGCGGTTCGCGCTCTTCAGCAAGTAGGCCGATACTCGGTAATGCCCCGCGCCAGCACCTTGACCACGCGCCCCTGGCGCCGGAGCGCCGAGCGCAGCACCTGTTGCTCCAGCGGTGAGTGAAAGCCGCTGACGATGACCCGGCCGCCCTTGACCCATTCCGGCACGCGCTCGAGGGTTTCAAGCAGGACATGACCGGGGCATTCACGGGAGGCGAGGAAGCCGAGCAGCCGCTCAGAGAGCAGGTCGATATTGCCGACTGCGAAAAATTCGCTTCCCATTTTCGGGTTGTTGTATACTTCGCATCGGAGATTCTGTCGCTGGGCGGCTTCGCAAGGGGTGGCTTGGCAGGCTTTATCTCCTTTTCTTTTTTGGGTGCCCGTCATCGCCCATCTCCGTAAGGATTGGGGACGAAAACCACTCCATAGGAATCGAATGTCCGACCATCGCGGTATCCCTGCCCCCGGTACTGTAGCTGGCTAAGCCACGGACCGAATTCCCTCGCGATTTCCTCCCTAACCGCCAAATCCATGCCCATGCCCGGCAGACGGAATCCCCAGTTGATGCAATAGATAGCCAGATCGGCCGCCTGCATAGGCACGCTCAAGTCAGAAGCGACAAACATGGGTACGGGTACGATCCAGGCCGTCCGATATCGCCCGGTCTGGGTCTTGCTGAAATAGCGCTCCATCTGCCGGATGAAACGACGGTCAGCCACCTTTTCCACTTCATCGAAAACCAGCAAACCATGCTCACGCTGAGCTTCAAGAAAGTAGAAGTAGCGTTCCAGCAGGAAGACATGGTCCTTGCGCAGGTATTCCTCCGCCTCAAAAGTCGGTGGCTTGCGCACGGTGGTAGGGATGACCGATGCGAACAGTTGAGCATCGAAGGTGCGTAGCGCTTGGAAGACCGAGCGGGCCATTTCGATGCAAGCTTGCCCATAGGCCGTGAATTCGTCACGTGAAGGTGGCAGTTTTTCCAGCCCTTTGGTGAGAAAACCCCGGCAATGCTTGCGCCGCGCCTCGTCGGGCATCCAGTCGCTTTGGTCAGCCCACTTGAAGCGGTCCTTGTCGAGTAATTTGGCACCCTTGACCTCTTTGCGGTATTCATGCAGGCGAGCGCCAAAGGCGGCCAGCTCTGCCTGTTGCAGCTGCTGAACGAATGGCCACAGCTTGCGCGCTTGCAGGGCGATGCCGCCGCGCACCTCATACGGGCAGTTCTTGTGATCGTGGCCGGATTCGTCGAGGAACAACAGCCAACTCATGTCCGCCCTCCAGAGGCGCTGCTTCAGGTTATGCGCAACAATCAGAATAACGTGGTTTCGCCAGCGCCGACCATTCGCGCGGCGACTTCATCACCGCCGCGCTGGGCGCAGTAAGGCGGTAAATGGACGAGGGCGGCTTCATTATTGGTATTCAGCAATGTCGGACTCAAAATCTGTCTTCCCCGTCTGGACATGAAGCAACTCGATGTCATCCCAAACCTGCTCAAAACCGAATATCCGAGCGAACAGTTCATCCGATTTGTCGGTACCAGGCCCTGTCGCTGGCTACACTCAGGCCCTCGATGAATTCGGCGAAGGCTTCGTGCTGGGCCTTGAACCGGTCGTAGAAGCTCCGGGAGACGCGGTTGCGGTCGAAGGCGTGCTTGAGGCCGGTGATCACGTCGGTGAGCGTGATGGCCTCTTCCTCTTCCAGCGACCAAACAATCTGCGAGAGCTTCTGTCGCAAGGCTTCGCCGCTCTGGTCCTGGAGGCAGGTGTGGGTGCGGGTCGTAGTCGGCTGTCCGGGTGCGCGGGAGACCCACAGCCAGGTAAGCATGGTCTCCTTGGCATCGGCAAATACCAAGAGATGCTCGTGGGCGAGCTTCGCCGTCTCTTTCTCGATCTTGAGCAGCATCGGTCGCGCGGGTACCTTGCCGGTACTGTTGGGCGAGCAGCGGAAAACAACAACGCCGCGCTTGTGGGCGATGTTGGTCAGTGTGAAAGACTCGCCGCCCGCCGTGATGGTCTGCGGCTTGAGGTGAGGGCGCTCCCAACCGAGTTCGTTGAAAAGCTGCTCCAGCCTGAATTCGCCAAGCAGTTTCTGGAAGGCGCAAGATCAAGCCGCGGGTAAGCTGGCAACGTATTGCCGCCACAAGTTGAGTGCGAGGGCGAGCAACACCGGCCCCAAAAATAGCCCCAGAAAACCGAAAGCGAGCAGACCGCCGAGCACGCCAAAGAGCACCAACAAAAAGGGCAGCTGCACGGCGCTGGAAATTACCCAGGGCCGGATAAGGTTGTCGACCCAACTCACCACCAGGGCGCCCCACAAAAAAAGCCCAGCAGCCGCATAATAGTGCTCCTGCCAAAAAAGCCAGATACTCGCCGCCCCCCAAACCAGAGGCGTACCAAAGGGAATGAGCGAAAAGAGCATGGTCACAAAGGTGAGCAAGACCGGCGCCGGAATGCCGCTCACCCAATAGCCGAGCCCGGCCAGCAGACCCTGGGCAATGGCGGTGGCAAAAATACCGTAGACCACCGCCTGCAGGGTATTACCCACGGTGCGCAGGTAATCGGGAAAACTCGGGCCCAGCAACGCGCCGCCCACCCGCGCAAGCTGGGCAAGGAAGGTGTCACCGTGGCGATAAAAGATCAGGCTACTGACCCAGATGAGGCCCAAGGTGCCGGCCAGCTTGCCCAAGCTGCCGGCAAAGCTACTCACCCGCCCCGCCCAGAGATTCAGATCCGGGCTCAGCGCCCCAGGCTGGACGAGATTGCGCCAATCTGGCGGCAACTGCTGCAACACGCCAGCAAGCCAAGGAATCTGCTGGAGTTGGCGCAGCGGGTGCCAGTGCCAGTCTTGCTGACTCCAGTTATGCAGCAGCGCCTCCACCTCGTAATACAGGTGCAGGCTCAGAAAAAAGAAAGGCAGCAGCAAGAGCAAAGAAAACAGCAAGGTGAGGAGAATGGCGCCGGGCCAAGGAGGGAGATACCGGCAGATGCGGCGGCGCAGGGGCCAGGATACGTAGACGATGATCGAGGTCCACGCCAAGACCCCCAAAAAGGGAGCCAAGACTTGCCAAAGCAGATAGGCAAAAAAGCCCAAAAGGGCTGCCACGGCGCCGATGCGCAACAGATCGCGAACCGCAAGATCCGCGATGCGCATGGTCTACCTGCGGGCGATTCCGCTTTGCCGAGCCGCCGCGGCTACCGCCCCAGCCACAATACTGCGTAGGCGGGGATCGAGGGGCTTGGGGATGATATACTCCGGGCCGAAGCGCAGGGCGCCTGCCGGCAGTCCGTAGGCAGCGCAAAGCTCTGCCGGCACTTCCGCCCGCGCCAGCGCGGCCAGGGCCTCGACCGCAGCCATGAGCATTGTGCGGTTGACGCCCTTGGCGCGCACATCCAAGGCGCCGCGAAAAAGAAAGGGAAAGCCCAGCACATTATTGACCTGATTGGGCAGATCCGAACGCCCGGTGGCGATGATGGCATCGGGCCGCAACTCGCGCGCCTGCCAGGGGTCGACTTCCGGGTCGGGGTTGGCCAGGGCAAAAATCACCGGCTTGGGCGCCAGCGTGCGGAGGAGCTCTAGGGGAATGGCACCGCGTACGGATACGCCAATCAGCACATCGGCATCAGCCAGCATCTGCGCCAAGGTCCAATCGGCGGGCGCCGTTGCATGCGGCTGATGCCAGGGGCTGAGATCCTGCCGTTCGGTATGCAGCACACCGTGCACATCGCTCAAATAGCAATGCCGGGCACCGAGATCCTTGAGCAGCTTGGCGATGGCGAGCCCTGCCGCCCCCGCACCAACAATGGCAATCTTGGCCGCGGCAAGGGTCTTTTCCTGTAAGGCCAAAGCATTTTGCAGCGCCGCCGCTACGATCACGGCCGTGCCGTGCTGATCGTCATGAAAGACGGGGATGTCGAGCCGCGCCTGCAATGCCTCCTCCACCCGAAAACAATCGGGGGCGGCAATGTCTTCGAGATTGATACCGCCAAAGCCGGGGGCTATGGCGGCAATCACATCGATGAGGTGTTCGGCATCGCGGGCTTCGACTTCGATGTCGAAGGCATCGATATCGGCAAAGCGTTTGAACAGCACCGCCTTGCCCTCCATGACCGGCTTGCCCGCCAGCGGCCCCACCTTGCCGAGGCCTAGCACCGCCGTACCGTTACTGATGACCGCCACCAAGTTGCCCTTGGCGGTGTAGTCGTAGGCCTTTTCGGGGTCGGCGGCAATTTCCCGCACCGGCTCGGCTACACCGGGGGTGTAGGCCAGGGTAAGGTCGGCCTGGGTGGCGCAAGCCTTACTCGGAACGACACTGACCTTACCCGCCGGCGCTGCCGCGTGGTAGGCCAGTGCCCGCTCGCGCAGGCCTTCACTCGCCATGGGCGCTTACTTGCCGTAGCGCTTGCGGAACTTCTCTACCTGGCCAGCCGCAGAAACCGTCCGCTGCTTGCCGGTGTAGAAAGGATGGCACTCCGAGCACAGGTCGACGTGCAGGTCGCGACCAGCGGTGGAACGAGTCTTGAAGCTGTTGCCGCAACTGCAAGTCACGGTCACTTCTTCATATTTGGGCTGAATTTCGAGATTCATGGCAAACACTCTGGGTCTTTCAGAAAGTGGCGGATTATAAGCACAGATCCACAATGGGTCTAGGGTAACTCAACGATTCATGGAATCGAAGAATTCCGCGTTGGTCTTGGTAGCGCGCACCTTGTCGAGGAGGAACTCCATAGACTCTACCGGGTCCATGGGCGCGAGCAGCTTACGCAACACCCAGATCTTGTTGAGCAGGTCTTGGGGAAGGAGCAATTCCTCGCGGCGGGTGCCCGATTTGTTGAGGTTGATGGCCGGGTAGGCGCGCTTTTCCGCCAAGCGCCGATCCAAATGCACCTCCATGTTGCCAGTGCCCTTGAACTCTTCAAAGATGACTTCATCCATCTTCGAACCCGTTTCGACCAAGGCGGTGGCAATGATGGTTAGACTGCCGCCCTCCTCGATATTGCGCGCCGCGCCAAAGAAGCGCTTGGGCTTTTGCAGGGCATTGGCATCCACACCACCGGTGAGCACCTTACCCGAAGACGGCACCACGGTGTTGTAGGCGCGCGCCAGGCGGGTGATGGAATCGAGCAAAATGACCACATCGTGCTTGTGCTCCACCAAACGCTTGGCCTTTTCGAGGACGATTTCCGCAACCTGCACATGGCGGGTGGCGGGCTCGTCGAAGGTCGAAGAAATCACCTCACCTTTCACCGAGCGCTGCATTTCCGTCACTTCTTCCGGGCGCTCGTCGATGAGCAGCACAATCAGGTAACACTCGGGATGATTGGTGGTAATGGCATGGGCAATCTGCTGCAGCAAGACCGTTTTGCCGGTTTTGGGCGGCGCCACGATGAGGCCGCGCTGGCCCTTGCCAATGGGCGAAATGATATCGATGATGCGCGCCGAAGGTTCGCCATAGACCACATTGTCGGATTCGAGACGCAGGGATTCCTCGGGAAACAGTGGCGTCAGGTCGTCGAAATTGACCTTGTTGCGAGTCGCTTCCGGGTTCTCAAAGTTGATGCTCTCCACCTTGAGCAGGGCAAAGTAGCGCTCGCCCTCCTTGGGCGGGCGAATTTGCCCCGACACCGTATCGCCGGTTTGCAGGTTGAAACGACGCACCTGGGAGGGCGACACATAGATGTCGTCCGGCCCCGCCATGTACGAGCCCGAGGCGGCACGCAAAAAGCCGAAGCCGTCTTGCAGAATTTCGAGCACCCCATCGCCATAAATGGCATCGCCATTGCGGGCATGGGCACGCAGGATGTTGAAGATGAGTTCCTGCTTTTTTTGCCGCGCCGCGCCCTCGATGCCCATTTCCTGGCAGAGCAGGGCCAATTCCGTTGCCGTGCGCCGCTTCAGCTCGCTGAGGTTGACCGAAGGCGCGCCTGGCGGGGGGGCAAAGGCTTCCTCCTCTTCGAGCAGAAGATCTTCGTTGGGAAAGGACTTGGGGGCGCGGGAGGGCTTACGACGGGGTCTTGGGGTATTCAAAGCTGGCTATCCAAAAAAGCAGTCAGTTGGGCTTTGCTGAGGGCACCGACCTTGGTGGCTTCGAGCTTACCGGCCTTGAACAGGAGCAAGGTAGGAATGCCGCGGATGCCGTACTTGGGGGGAGTTTCGGGGTTTTCGTCGATGTTGAACTTGGCGATGGTGAGGCGGTCGGCATATTCGCCGGCAACTTCTTCGAGGATGGGGGCAATCATCTTACAAGGACCGCACCACTCCGCCCAAAAATCCACCAACACCGGTTTATCGGCCTGCAGCACATCGGCCTCAAAGCTGTCGTCAGAGACATGAAGGATAGCGTCACTCATTGGGAGAAAACTCCTCTGCACAGGATACAGAATGGGAATTTACGGAAGAGAAAGAATACAAGACTCGAGGACTCGTTACTATTTGCCATAAGCGTATACTGGCGACACGATAGGATCAAGCGTCACATAGTATGCGCATGTACTCCAAAGAAACTGGCTAATAATCTGATTTTGTTAAAAAACTCCTGAACGGCAACGATCCGGCGGGTCGAGGTGTGTACCACCTAAGGGCCGACAGTGCTTTGCCAAACCGTGAGTTAGCCGACGAGATCGCGAGGCATACTGCGGTGCGCGACTTCGTAGAGAGCGAGAAGCTCGCTGCGCACGCGGACTTATTCGAGGTCGAGACCTACCACCGGCGCCCGGGCCGGGTGCGGCGATACAAGAACTGCCAGCGGCAGCTCACTGACTTCCTATTCGCGTCTCGGACCCGATCCAATCGATCAAGTGCCGCGAGGGCTTTATCGACATCGCCCTTGGCGGCCATTGCCCGATAGCGATTTTCGGTATCCAGGACGCCAACGCGCTGGTAGACAGCTCCGACACCAGCTTATGGATGCTGCGTCCTGGGCTCTCTGCCACTGGCTTTAGTCGCTGAGCAAGCCCATCGAGCAAACGAGTGGCCAACGTTGGTACACCTACCCCAAGACGCCGAAAATGCATGCCAGACGCACGCTTCAACCGCACCATCCAGGAATCTTTCGTCGACTATCACGAAGACCTGCTCTTCACCGACCTGGCCCGCTTCAACGAAAAGCTCGCCGACTGGCTCATCTTCTACAACGCCGAACGACCACACCATCGACTCGGACAACAAGCACCGCTATCCTTCCTCCTCCAACATCACCCCGAGCGCCAAAGGTGGTGGACTCGTACACGCTTTTGAACTCCCCGGCAAAAAACCCTATCCTGTGCGCACCGCAAACTGACCGGAAGCACTCTGCATGGGTACAGCGAGAAAGTCGTCGCGGCAATGCTGCCTTCGAGGCTCGTTGGGACGGCATCTGTATCGACTGGGGGGGTTGTTTGCCCTGCTGGCGACTTCGATGCCGGCGTCTGCGGGCCTGTTTCAGGGCCTCTTTCATGATCCCTGGGGCATAGAGCATAGCGAGCTGCCGGGCCAGTTGGGGCAGAGTTGGGACCATGCCCCCAAACAGTTGCCGCAAGCCAAGCTGCCAGCAACAGCGAGTAGCGTGCCGCGCTTTACCAGCCTGTGGGAACTCACCCAATACGCCCTGGCGCATAACCCGCAATCGCGGGTGGCTTACGAAAATTTGCGGGCGGCGGCGGCGGGCTTGGGGGTGGCGGATGCCGCCTTCTTGCCGAGCATCAACCTGCAGGGCTCGGCGGCGCGCTCGCAAGCCAACACCACGGCGGGCTTTTCGATACCGGTTACCAACAGCGGCAGCGCCAACCTGACATTTAGCTACATTCTGCTCGAGTTTGGCGCCCGCCGCGCGGCACGCCAGCAGGCCTTGGCGCAGATCTATCTCAACGGCTTTGACTACAACTCGGCCCTGCAAAGCGTGGCCCTGAGCGTAACCCAAGGCTACTACACGCTCATTGGCGAGGAGGCCTTGGTGCGTGCCTATCAGCGCACGGTGCTGGAGGACCGGGCTAGCCTCGATGCGGCACTGATCAAGCGCCATGCGGGTATGGCGACGGTGGCCGATGTGCTGCAGGCGCAGTCGGCCTTGGCGCAGGCGCGGGCCAACCTGATTTCTGCGCAAGCGCAGGTGCGCGCCGATCGTGGCGTTTTGGCGCAGGACTGCGGCTTGGCGCCAACGGCGGCCATTGCCGTGCCGCCCTTGGATACCCAGGCCAAGGCGCCGGCCCTGGCGCCCGACGTCGAGCAACTGATGCACCGGGCGCTCAAGGATAATCCGGCCATCCGCGCCGCCGCAGCCAAGATCCTCGATAGCCAAGCAGCCATTCGCGCCGACCAAGCGGCGGGTATGCCGAGCCTGAGTTTTCAGGCAAGCGCCGGTAAGCGCTATCAGAACAACCTCTTGCCTTCGGAAAACTGGTCGTTGGGATTTAGCCTCAAGGTGCCGCTGTTTAACGGCTTTCAGGATAGTTATCAGATCTCCGAGGCGCGGGCGCAGGAGCGTTCGGCGCGGGCGAGCCTGGATAATGAGGCGGCGACCATTCGCAGCACGGTGTATCAGGATGTGCAGCAGTTGCAGGGCGCGCGCTCGGCCGCCGAGGCCGCGCGGCTGGCGGTGCAGAGTGCCCGCGCTTCGCTCAAGGCGGTGCAGGCACAGTACAAAGTGGGGCTGGCGACGATGATCGATGTACTCACCGCACAGGCAACCCTGACCACGGCGGAGCAGACGGAAATTCAGAATCTCACCACTTCCTATACCGACCTTGCCAACCTGGCGGATGCCTTGGGCTACATCGGCCTGCCGCCACAACTGCTGGGCACGGACCGCAACGCAAAGGAACCGCAATCGTGAGCAAGCACTTTTCGCCTCGCCAATTTGGCCGCGCCCTGCCCTTTCTGGGCCTGGCTTGCATCGCCCTGCTGCTGGCGGCCTGTGCCAAGTCGGCGCCGCCGCCCAAGCCCAAGCCCTTGGATGTGGTGGTGGAGAAGGCGCGCATTGGCGATTTGCCCCTCTCGGTGCCCACCTTGGGCACGGCCCAGGCGGTGCATACGGTGACCATCATTCCGCAGATTTCCGGGATTTTGCAGCGGGTGTTGGTGCGCTCTGGGCAGACGGTGCAACGCGGCCAGTTGCTCTTTGTGATCGACCCGGCGCCCGAGCAGGCAACCTTGGCGCAGGATACCGCCAAGCTCCAGGGCGACAAGGCCAATCTCGCCTACGAACAGAGTCAGGTGCAGGCCTACCGGCCGCTCCTGCCCAAAGGCTACGTGACCACCCAAACCTACGACCAGGCGGTCGCCCAGGCCGAACAGGCCGCAGCGGCGGTGGCCGAAGACCAGGCGGCCATTGCCAGTGCCCAGATTCAGCTGGGCTATACGCAGATTCGCGCGCCCATTTCCGGGCGCATCGGTTTGCTGTCTACCAAGAGCGGTAATCTGATCAGTGCCAACAGCACGAATTTGGGAAGCATCACCCAGCTGCAACCCATCGACATCCAATTCAGCCTGCCGCAACGCTATCTACCGGATCTACTGCGCGCAGAGCAATCGGGGCAGGATCGCGTGAGCCTGTATCTGGACGGTGAGAAGTCTGTGGGTGAGGCGCCGGTGACGGCAGTAGACAATAGCGCCGACAGCAGCTCTGGCACCATCAGCGCGCGCGCCACCTGGAGCAATCATCCCATACGCCTGTGGCCGGGCGAATATGTGCAGCTGCGCTTTCACTACCAAACTCTGCATCAAGTTGTGCTGGTGCCGCGCAACGCTCTACAGGAGGGAGTGAATGGGCCCTTTGTGTACAGCATTCGCGACGGCCGCGCCGTAACCATACCGGTGCATTATCTAGGTACCCAGAATGATCTCGTAGCCGTCTCGGGCCTGCAGGGTGGGGTTTCCGTTATTTATGACATCCCCGCCCACCTACATAGCGGTACCCCGGTACAGGTGCTGCGCCAAGCACCCAAGGCCCTGCCCAAGGCGGCCAGCACCGCCGCGAGTACCGCCTCGTGAATCTCTCCGGTCCCTTCATCCGCCGACCCGTTGCTACCACGGTTCTGGCCTTTGCCATCCTCATCTTGGGTGCGGTGGGTTACTTTCAGTTACCGGTGGCCTTGCTGCCGAATGTGAGCTTTCCCACCGTGGCGGTCAGCGCCAACCTGCCGGGGGCCAGCCCGCAAACCATGGCCAATTCGGTGGCCACACCGCTGGAGCGGCAGTTCACCAGCATCCCTGGCCTCAATTCCATGACCGCCGTAAGCCAGAACGGCTCTACACGCATTACCCTGCAGTTTAATCTTGGCGTGTCTGCTACCGCTGCCACCCAGGAAGTTTCGGATGCCGTGGCCGATGCCCAGGGGCTCTTGCCCGCGGATTTGCCGCAGCCGCCCAAGGTGCAAAACATCAATCCTTCTGCCGCGCCGATACTGTTTTTGGCCGCGACGGCGCCGGATATGCCTCTCTCCCGCCTCGATCGCTACGCGCAAACGCGGGTAGCGACGGAGCTGTCGACCATTCCCGGGGTGGCAAGTGTGCAGCTCTTCGGCGCCAAGACCTATGCCGTGCGTATCGATGTCGATCCCTTCGCCCTCTCCTCGCGGGGGCTGAGCCTGCAGGGTCTGGAAACCGCCATTGCCGATGCCAACGTAGATCTGCCCCAGGGGACCATCGAGGGCAGCCAGTCGAACATCGAAACCGACGTCCACGGCCAGTTGCACACCGCCGAGGCCTACAATCGTTTGGTGATTGGCTATGTGAATGGCCATCCCGTACCCTTGCGGGCGGTGGCCAAGGCGCGCAACAGCACGCTGTATAACGAGCAGCAAACCTGGCTCAACACCACCCCGGCCATTGGCATGGCGGTGATCCGCGAGCCCGGCAGCAGCACCGTCGCCATCTCCAATGGTATTCGTAAGCTGCTCCCGCGCCTAGAGGCGGCGGCGCCGGCGGGCGCGCAAGTCCATATCCTCTTTGATGAGGCGGACTATATCCGCGCCGCCCTGCAAGAGGTGCTCTATACCCTGGCGCTGTCGAGCCTACTGGTGGCGGGGGTGATGTGGCTCTTTCTGCGCCGTTTTTGGGCGACCATCATCGGTGCCCTAGCCATCCCCTTCTCCTTGCTCGGGACGTTTTTGGTGCTCTGGCTCCTGGGCTACAGCCTCAACACCCTGACCCTGCTGGCGCTGACCCTCGCGGTGGGCTTTGTGGTGGACGACGCCGTGGTCATGCTCGAGAACATCAACCGCCATCTCGATCAGGGCGAGAACGGCATGGAGGCAGCCCTGAACGGCAGCCGCGAAATCAGCTTTACCATCCTTTCCATGACCCTGTCGCTGGCGATCATCTTTTTACCCCTGCTCTTTCTGGGCGGCTTTGTTGGGCATTTGTTTACCGCTTTTGGGGTGACGATTTCGGTGGTGATTCTGGTGAGCGGCTTGGTCGCTCTCTCGGTGACGCCAGCTTTGGCGGCGCGGCTCTTACAGCGGGAGAACGACCAGAACGGTAGCCGCTTTCAGCGCCTCTTTATTCGTAGCCGCGATGCCTACATGCGAAGCCTCGTTTGGTCCTTGCGGCATAAGGCTTGGGTGCTGGGCCTCGCGGGGCTGACCCTGGCCGGCTGCTTTGTGCTTACCGGGCTAGTACCCAAGAGCTTTTTGCCCAATGAGCAAAATGGCCTGATCAATGTGAATGTCGACTACCCGCCAGGGATGAGCTTTGCCCAGATCAAGAAAGAGCAGGAGGCCATTGCCGCTGCCGTGCGCCGCAATCCGGCGGTGCGGCAGGTGGTGTCGTCGGCGGGCCAGGGGCCGGGGGCCTTTGCCGGCCCCACCAACGGTCATCTCTTTGTGCGCCTGCATTCGGCGTATACCCAGGATGCCGCCCGCGTTACCCAAGAACTGCAAAAGGCGGTAGCGCCCTTCCGTAATGCCGAGATCGTTTTCGTGGGCGAAAAGGGCGCGCAAGCAGGCACGGCGGCAGCCAATGGCGCCTATGTGTATGAAGTGACCGGTACCCGTTGGAGCGACGTGGACCATGCCGCCCACCAACTTGCCGATGCCCTGCGCTCATCCCCTTTGCTGGAGTCGGTAAATACCAATCTACACGAGCACAATCCGGTCTTGGCCATCCATATTCGCCGTCAGGAGGCAGCCGCCTTTGGCGTTAGCAGCCAAGCCATCGAAGAAACCCTGAATCTCGCCTTTGGAGGGCGCAAGGTCGGTACGATTTATGGCTCTTCCGATGAGTACGAAGTGCTCATGCAGATCGACCCGCGCTACCAGAACAGCATCGCCGCCATCGATACCCTGAGCGTACCGAGCAGCAGCGGTAAGCTGGTGCCCCTCTCCGCCCTGGTGCGTATGCACCTGGCTGCCAGCGCCGAGACCCTGCATCAACACAATGGCCTGCCGGAAGCGAGCGTGGCCTTCAATCTGGCCCCCGGTCATAGCATTGGCGACGTGATGCCCGCGGTGGAGCACATTGCCAAGCAAACCCTGCCGAGCGGCATCAGCGGACAGTTTGGCGGCAACGCGCGGCTCTTTCAGGCGTCTTTCAGCGAGCTGCCGATTTTGCTCCTTGCCACCATCCTGCTCATCTATGTGGTACTGGCGATTCTGTACGAGCACTTTCTGCACCCGCTGACCATCCTTACCGCCCTGCCGCTGGCGGCTTTTGGCGCCCTGTTGTCGTTGTACCTTTTGCATCTACCGCTCGATCTGTACAGCTTTATTGGCATCATCATGCTCTTGGGGCTCGTGAAAAAGAACGGCATCATCCTCCTCGATTTTGCCATCACCCGCCGCCGCGAGGGCTTGAGCGCGGAAGACGCCATCGTCGAAGCCTGCTCCGTACGCTTTCGCCCAATTCTGATGACCACCATCGCCGCTATCCTGGGCGTGCTGCCCATTGCCATCGGCTTTGGTGCTGGCAGTGGCAGCCGGGTGCCCCTGGGGGTCGCGGTGGTTGGCGGTCTCCTCTTCTCGCAGTTTTTGACCCTGTACGTAACACCCGCCTTTTATGTGCTGATGGAAAGGCTGGCCACCCTACCCCGGCGTCTGCGCCAGCGCTTCGCCCACTAAAAAGCCCTGCTGGGCAGGGCAGGTGCGACCGCCGCTCGAGCGATCAGCCCAGAGGCTCGCCCTTGGGTGCACTGTAGCCATCGTCGCGGAACATCTTCTGACCCTCTGGACTCTGCATGAACTTGATGAAGGCTTCGCCGAGCTTGGGGTTGGGCGCCGTGGTCGGTACTGCGGCATAGAAAACCAAAGGCTGCGAGGTAACGGTCTTGTCTCGGCCGTCTAGTTTCAGTTGGAAGCTGGCCTTGTCATACCAAGATTTTTTGTAGTTGGGGTCGCTCAGGTTGATCTCTACCGGCAACTTGACGTAAGGCAAGTGCAGGGATTTGACAGCACTCAAGTAGCCCGAGGATGCAGCAATCTGTCCTGCCTTGAGCCGCGCCAGCAACGACATTTCGGTGAAAATCTGCTGGGGATTTTCCACCGGGCCGAGGATTTTTTGCGCCAATCCGGGCTGGTGATAGTACTTTTCTGCCAACTGCATCACAAAGACGATGTTCTGGCCCTGGGGATCGGTTTTGGGATCGGTACGGCCAAAGGTGGCACCCGGCTGTTGCAGAATCTTGTACCAGGGCATTTTTCCGTCTTTGAAGTCTTTCGCGAAGGGACCATTGGGGCTATAGGCGATACACATCTGGGTGCTGGCAACGGGATAGGCCTTTTTGACGAGCCCGGCCTTCATCAGTACCTCGATAGGCCCGGGGGTGATGGAAACAAAAACATCTGGCGTCAGCTGGTGCCCAGCAATGAGGTGGGCCAGACCATAGGCACCCTGGCCATCGCCACGGAATTCGACATGATTGGCCTTGGCAAAGGCCGGGCCCAGATGCAGGTTCATGACGTTACCCATGGAGCCGGCAAAGGCCACAAAGAGGTGTTCCGCCTGGGCAGCGGCAGGCAGGGCAAGGCAAACGCTCAGAGCAAGAGCGATACGATGTTTGCGCGAAAATTGCATGTGAGAGTCTCCAATTGTTAGCGGTATTTGACAATATATAACGATGCCAGCGAAGGGTACAGGAAAATATAACGATGGCTACATAAATTTCTTCGCGAGAGTCTCCTGCCCCCGCGGGAACAGGATTTCTCGATTCTCCTAGTGCTTGGCTGTGGACTCCCCATCCCGAGCGCTGCGAAAGTTGGCACACCACTGGGCAAATTGTTCCGGCGCGAGGGGTTTGGCGTAGTAGAAGCCCTGCAGCAGGGTACAGTGGAGATTCTGCAGGGCTCGCACCTGCCCCTCACTTTCGACCCCTTCGGCCACTACGCGCAGGTTCATGATCTCGGCGCTGTACACCACCCCGGCCACAATTGCGTAGTCCTTGCTATCCTCGAGCATGTCGCGCACGAAACTCTGGTCGATTTTGATCGAATCTACCGGCAGTTTTTGCAGGTAGGTGAGAGAGGCACTGCCGGTACCAAAGTCATCCAGAGAAATCTGGCAACCCATTTCCTGGCATGCGGCCAACACCGTTTTTGCCTTTTCAAAATCGATCATGGGCGCCGTTTCGGTGATTTCCATGATCAAATAATTGCGGGGAATTTCGGGATATTTGGCGATAATCTGACGCAGATCGTCGAGAAAATCGGGATGCAGTAGATAAGACGCACTGACATTGATAGACAACTTGATATCTAGCTTTTCGTGTAGCAACCAATCGCGCAGCTGCATCAGGGCATGGTGTAACACAAAACGGCCAATACGTTGGGCAAGCTTGGGGGTATCCAGCCCTTCAAAAAACTCCGTTGGACTCAGCAAACCCCGACTTGGATGCTCCAGGCGTAATAGGGCTTCAGCGCCAATCATACCCTTTTCAACATCGACTACCGGCTGGTAGTACAAGCGCAGATGGTCGTGGGTGAGGGCCATTTCGAGCAGCTCTTCGCCGTGAAGTCGGTGTTGCTGCTGCGCTTCCATTTCCCAAGAAAAAATCGTCCAGTGATTGCCCAGGGACTTTTTGCTGGTATAGAGCGCCAAATCGGCATGGCGCACCAAATCCTCCAGAGCCTCGGCTGCGTCCAGCGGATAGATGGTAACGCCAATACTGGGCGCCGGGAGCAAATATTCACTATCTAATTCCAATGGTTGCGCAACCACATTGAGGAGACGTTGCAGTAACATCTCAATTTCCCCCACTTGTTTGATCTCCCCGGAAAGGAAGGCAAACTCATCGCCACCAAAACGACAGAGGGTATCTTCGGCGCGCAGCTCGGCGCGGATACGCTGCGCTACCGTCTTCAATACCAAATCGCCCACTGCATGCCCCAAGCGATCATTGATCAGCTTAAAACCATCGAGATCGAGTAGCCCAATCACCAGCAAGGACTGTCCGCGGTCGGCGCGCAATTTGGCCTGCTGCATGCGTTCGGCAAATAGGGCACGATTGGGCAAGCCGGTAAGCACGTCATGGGTGGCTTGGTAGGAAAGTCGCTCGAGGAGCTCGAAGCGCTCGGTAATGTCATGAAAGACCAGTACCACGCCCAGGACCTGACCGGATCGATCGAGGATGGGCGCCGCCGAGTCTTCGATGTTTCTGCGGGTGCCGTCGCGCGCCACAAGGATGGTGTGGTTGGCAAGGCCAACGATCTTCTTCTCGCGCAACGCCATGGTCGCCGGGCTCGATACCTCTCTGCCATCATCCTCGCTCACGATATGAAAGACATTTTCCAGTGCCTGGCCTTGGGCGTCGGCCAAAGTCCAACCCGTCAGCTGCTCGGCCACCGGGTTCATCTGTGTGACCAGACCTTGGTGGTCGGTAGTGATGACGGCATCACCTATGGAGTGCAAGGTAACTTCGGCTCGCTCCTTGGCCTCCCAGATATCGGATTCGATACTTCGCCGCAGCGCCTCCTGAATCCGATTCTGATGCCGCAGATAGAGGTATCCAGCGCTAACGAAGAACAATAACAAAACAGCTTCCCAACTGGGCGAACGCATGCTCCGCCACCAGGCCATAAGTAAGCTAGCGCGGGGAATGCACTGCCCAGCGAGCAACGCAAACCGTGGCAAGGGATGCACGGCACACATACGCCAAGCGTGCGCAGCCGAACTATACCCAGCAAAACTGCTTTGCTGCATGGCGCCGCCCCGTAACCAATGCCGCACTACCGATCCCGTTTGCACCGCGGCGTAGTCAGTTTGCGCCGAGTAGGGATAGCGGGTAAGCAGCATATCGTCGTCGCGTAATAGAAAAACAGCACCATGATGAACCATGGCGAGGGTGCGCCAGGCGGGAAACAGGGAGTTCGATAGCTTTACCCAGCCGAGGAGCATGCCGGCTTGCTGTCCCGAACTGGCTGGCACTGGCTGAAAAACGGGAAAACCCCATCGAGAGCTCGGCTCGGCAATCTGAGGATCTTGCAACAGCGGTCCAATGCAGAATGCTCGGCTAGAGAGGCAACGCTGCAAGGCCGCTTGCTGCGCGGTACTTAGCGGCAGCCCCTTGCCCCCTTTGGCAAGATTTTGGATCAAGGTAAAGGGGAACCCATGGACGCCTATAGATGCCGATGCCGTGCCGGATAGGTAGGCGATCGCATGGATGTCGGGCTCCAAGGCGAGTAATCGAGCCAAGCTATTGGGCGTTGGCACGCCGGCTTCCGCCACTAACGTCATACCAGTGCGGATGGCCAACAACTGCAGGTCTGCCGTGCGTGCCAGTGCAATGGCGTGGCTGTGTAGGAGGCGCCCTTGAGCAGATTGAACACGCTCCCAGACCACGACCGCGAGCACCGACCAAGTCAGCACGATAGCAACCAAGGTCGCTATCCAAATCCATCGCAACCAAGCGCCGGTGTAGCCTTTCTCGGAAACCGGCACTTGCAAGTGAGTGTCGAGGGACTTCGCTACTGGCATGGCCTGGGCTTTGCGGCTTTTTGGAGAGTCGAATATATAACCAAATTACGGGATCTTGTCCAAGCGTTGTATGCGTCCACCACCTTTGGCACTGTGGTAGATGTTGGAGGAGGAAGGATAGCGGTGGTTTCTGTCCGAGTCGATGGTGTGGCCGTTCGGCGTTGT
>NZ_JAVRKK010000016.1:0-37188 GCF_031962545.1 Candidatus Igneacidithiobacillus taiwanensis | reverse complement strand
CGCGCCACATCGGAAACATGGATGAAATCGCGCTCCTGTAGACCATCGCCCCGCACGGTTAGCGGCACTCCACGACGTATTTGCTCGATGAAACGGGAAATCACCCCACTGTAGGGGGAATGAGGATCCTGCCGAGGACCGTAGACATTGAAATAGCGCAGACCAAGCTGTGAAAGCCCGTGCATCCTGCCATAGAGCTCGGCGTAGAGTTCATTGCTATATTTTTCGAGACCGTAGGGCGAGATCGGACGAATGGTCCCCTCTTCGCGTACCGGTAGGATTTCGGGGTCGCCGTAGACCGCTGCCGAGGAGGCATAGACGAGCCGCGCACCTTGCTTCCGCGCGGCCTCCAGCACTCGCACAAAGCCAACGACATTCTGTTCACTGGAACGAATCGGATCCTCGATGCTGCGCTGCACCGAGACCTGGGCGGCAAGGTGGAGGATGGCAGACACATCAGTACAAGCGTTACGCAAACAATTTGCATCTTCGAGATCGCCCGCAACGATTTCTAAATTACGGGCGTGCTCGGGTAGATTTTCTCGGCGTCCCGTCGAAAAATTATCCAGAACACGAACGCGATGCCCTTCCTCCAACAACAGATCAACCGTATGCGAACCAATAAAACCGGCTCCGCCGATCACCAAAATTACGCTCTCATCGTTTTTCATATGCATCCTCATCGCGCCCGCACAAAGGTCAGATAGTCGATCCTTCTCAAATCCCAAGCCAGTAAGTAGAGCCCAAGAACATCGGCGACAAAGAGCGCCCCCAGGAATCCCAGACCATAAAAGAAGGGGCCAAACCACAACGTTGCCCAAGTAAAGAAAAAGTTCCCCAGCAGAAACATCACGGTGAGCAACACACTGCGACTACGCAGATCGAGATAAAAATAGACATTGAGTAGGCTCATCAAGAGCAATTGCAAACTTACACCAACAACATCAAATTGAAAGATCCGTGCGTAGCTCTCGGAGTACCCCAAAAGCGCGAGTAGCGGTTTGGTGAAGGCAAAGGCCAGTAATACGGTAATGCCCTGGATCTTGGCGATATCCCAAAGCCCGGCTCGGGTGGCGAGAATCATACCGAGCTTGGCGCTACGCAATTCGCCATAGGTTCCACCCTCAACAATAGCGCGATTGTAGGCATCGTAGGCCTCGACAAAATCCGTTTCCAAACGAAACAAAAAGACCGCCAAGCCCGGCACAATCAAGAGATAGCTCAAAAAAATGGGGACGTCGTAGATCGGCGAAGCACGCAGCGGCCCGATGACCGCAGCACTGGTACTGGGATAAAACCAGAACCAAAATTTATCGACCCAAACCGCCAAATTAAAAGCAGCCCCCACCAACGACAAGGACCAGAACAAGCGATTGGCTCGATGTGCAGGCCACTGCAAAAAACCCGGGAATTGGCGAATGACCAAGACGCCAAGACCGAGCAGCAAGACCAGTTGCCCGAGGGCAAAAGCGAAAAGATAGCCATCTAGCCCGTATTGCCGGCCCAAGGGCAGGCCGAGCCCTACCACTAGGGCATAGGCTAACAAGTAGCCGATCACCAGCGCCTTATAATCCTTCAAGCTGGTTCCCATGATGGTCAGTATCCACACCCCACAGAGTTCGACAAAGGCGATCCCCATAAGGATTTGGTAGAGAATGGGCGTGCCGCCAAAAAAGAAGAACAATACCGCCGCCGCGAAAAGCGCACCGGGGAAAATTGCCACAACCAGCATGGTGAGCAAAATGGTCACCACCGAACGCGCTTGGCGCGCAAAGAGCATATCGGCAATATAGCGGGTAAATAGTAGTTGTAAGGGACCGGTAAAAATCAGAGACGTGGCAATGAGATAGGTGACCGACACCTGAAACTGGATAACGGGCTCGCGGGCCGACTGCTCGCCAACGGCGAGGAAACCGACGAGGAGAATGCCGAAGATGGAGAGCAACCAAGGCCCCGAAGAGACCAGGCCCGCATAGCCATACGCTTCAGCGATGGCAAGATAGCTCTTGCGCTGCAGAATCCGTCGCAACTCGAAACCAATGCCGGCCATGTCTACTCCATCAACGCTTGGGTGAAGAGTTGTCGATACTGCCCAAACATTTGTTCTTCTCGGTACTGGCTTTCTACCCGGGCAATGGCGGTTTGGCTGCAACGATCCCAACGCTCCTCGTCGTCAAGAAGCGCAACGATTGCACTGGCCAAGGCTTTGGGATCGGCAATGGGGACGATGATTCCTGCGCGCCGCTCTGCTTCGGCAGTCGCATCGCCGTAGAGTAGCTGCCGGCAGGAACCGACATCGGTGGCTACGACGGGCACACCAGCGGCAAAACTCTCCAACACCGAGAGGGGCAATCCCTCACTAATGGAGCTGAGAATCGTGAGCCGTACCGTTGCCAATACCTCGACAACCGAGCGAAAGCCGAGAAACTGCACGCTTTCCTGCAAGCCGAGATGCTCCACCAAAACCCGACATTCGGCAAAATACTCCTCGTCTTCCTCCGTTGGCCCCACGACCCAACACTGCGTTGCCCGCCCTTGTTGCCGTAACAGCGCAGCAGCCCGAATGAAGGTTTTGATATCTTTGATGGGTACCACACGCCCAATCAGCGCTACGACGTCCTGGCGCTCAGAAAATGCCCGCCGTGCCGGCACCAAGGCCTCTACACCGATGCCGTTAGGTATGGTGCGCAGTTTTTCTTGCGGCGCGCCACCTGCCAACTGCAAAGGGATCACTCCGGCATATAAATTGATGATTTGCCAAGCCTGTTGATAAGCAAGTCTGCCGAGAAATTCAAAAAAATGAATCCAGAGCTGACGCAAGTAATGAATTTGCCCAGGTCGACGCAAAAATTCCTCATCCTGCTGAATCCAGCGCGCCATGAGAAGATCTATGCGCCGCTCCTTGGTGTAGATACCATGTTCGGAAATAATCAAGGGTCGATTTTGGCGCGCCGCCAAAAGTGCCCCTAAATAGCCCGCATAGCCCGTTGATGGAGAAAGAAAGATTTTTGCCTGCGGTGCTGCCTGCAAAGCAGACTGTAAATACCACAAAGGCGCGTGCATACCGCGTATCGTCCAGAAGTAATCGACAAAGGGCGGTTGATCGGGAATTTCGGCATACCGCTGCAAAAAATAGTCCCATATAGCCGGTGAGCGGAGAAACTCAGCGTGGCTGACGCCGAAATTCTCGGCCAAATCATAGTCCTGCAACGGGCAGACCTCCCCCTGCAAGCAGGCCCGCATCTGCACATGGGCGTGCCGCAGCTGCTCTTCATCGAGCCGGCTTTTGCCGGCGCTAATCGCAACCGGTTGATTACTCTCGTCGTAGAGAAAATACTCGGCAAAATAGTTGACATTCTCCGGTAGCGCGTAGGGCTGGCTGCGGCCATAGTCGGATTTTGCACTGCCCAGAAAAACGATACCGAAACGATATTCGGGAAAACCCTCTATGATGCGTTTGATCCAAGAAGAAACCCCACCGCGCACGTAGGGAAAGGTACCCTCCAACAGCAGCAAGATATCCGTAGAATTCGCCTCTTTCCGTTCCATCAGGAAACCTTTCCTTGCCAGTAGCGATACGAGGACCCATAGCGGGGTGAAACGGAAAGTTCTGGATGGCGCCGATACACCTCCCGTACCGCACGCAAATCTCGGCGTAGGTATTGTGCTGCAGCCCGGTGGGGGGCGAGGATCGTTGCATCGACCCCATCCTGTTCGGCAGCGTCAAAATACGCTAGTGCTGCTTCGGGCTGTCCCCTTTCCAGAGCACGAAGACCGAGGAGTAAGGCGGGGGCTTCTTGAAAACTCTCGTTGCCTGCGGAACTCTCGCCAGCGCGGGCATCGTCAAGGTGAACCTCCGGCTCTGCCAGCTCCTGCGATACAGAATGCGCAATATTCCAACGCAACCAAGCCAGATACTCCCGGAGCCTTCGAGATAAAGGGCCAGTAGGCTGGGCGGCGATGCGTCGCTGCAAATCGACGAGCATTTCGGTGTTTTGCTGCTCGCGCTGGTCCAAGGCGGCATAGGCCAGAAGGCGAACCTCTTCCGCCTCATCGCGCAGGGCGCTGCGTAGCAGTCGTAACTGCTCGGCAAAACGAGAACTGATGATCTGGGACAAGGCCTCGACCCGTTGCTGGGGGTCTCGCGCTCCCTGCAAACGAGCGGTAATGGCGCCGGGAGCGACCGGTGATGGTCGCAAACGAAAATCCCGAGCGGGAGGCGGCACCTGAATCGTTTCCACCTCGGCATCGCGAACGCGATGGGCCACAGAGCGCAGGGCCGCGGCGTAAACCAAGGCCAGCAACGCGCCGATGAAAGGTAGGGCCAGAGCCAGGAGAAAAAAGAGGGCTGCCGCCAAACGCCGGCCTTTGCGATCGACGACTGGCACCAAGAGGCTGGCGAGCAAGGTAGCCAGCAAGACGAACAAAATGTCGAGCACAAGCCAGTGCATCATGGCTGTAGCTCGAGCCAGCGCGTC
Source organism: Candidatus Igneacidithiobacillus taiwanensis (assembly GCF_031962545.1). Lineage (NCBI taxonomy): Bacteria > Pseudomonadati > Pseudomonadota > Acidithiobacillia > Acidithiobacillales > Acidithiobacillaceae > Igneacidithiobacillus > Candidatus Igneacidithiobacillus taiwanensis. Next base: position 32,710 of record NZ_JAVRKK010000016.1, on the reverse strand, counting down.
AGCTGCTCTGCGGCTGGTCGTGCATCCACCGGCAGAAAATCGGCCCGCACGAAAGCGCTCTCCCACAGGGTTGCGCAGCATTTCTGCAGCTCCGACTCGACTCTGGCGCGTTGCCCTTCGGCAGCGCTAGAGCCCGCAAAGGGGAGCAGAAGCAGTACCAGGAGATGCCCATCACTCTCATGGACCCAAAAAATATCGAGACCGCGCCGTAGATTTTGCATACGCCGGACAAGCTCCTGCGCTTCCCGACCGGCACGAAACAGATAGCGCTGGCAGATACCAACCTCGGGCACGATCGCCGCAAGGCCGCGCAGTTGCAGCAGATCTGCCGCAAAATCGACTGGGCAGTCCGCCCAACGGACCAACAGCTCCGTTGCGCCCATACGCGCGTCTCGATAGTTGCAAAGGTACTGAAAGAAGACCTCGATGATCTTCATGCTTTCGAAGGTGATGGCGAAAAAGCTCATGTCTTCAATACAGAGAAGATCGCGGTCGGTCTTTTCGTGACCGTGGACATGCACGCTCAAATAGCGGTGCATGCGCTCCAGTTCCAGATCCGCAAGCTGCTGGCTGCGGCCCTCGGCGAGGGCAGCACGCGCTACCGGATCGGCGCCGTCCCAGTCGGTTACTTTCCCTAGTGCCGCCAGTTGCTGCGGTCGGGAAGCCCCCGCCTCCCAACGGTACCAGGATGCCACCTGTACCCCCGCCAGTTGATTGAGGAAATACAACACCTTTTCGAAGACTGCCGGCGCCAAAGGAGCACGGCGCAGATCGTCGCGCAATTCCAGCAAGGCACTACGTACCGAAACGGGCTGATATAGCAAGCTTTGCTCTAAACGATCGAGGGAGGTGCGCGTTACATAGAGATCATCGGCCAACTGACGCAGGCGGGTAGCGGTGATTTCCTCCTGCAAGGCACGCCCGGCCTCACGCCGCATCCAGTGGGAGGCGTATTCGGCAGCAATGAGGGTCAGCAAAAGGGTGCCTGCTGCAACCGGCAAAAAAAGATCCAGTGGGTAGGGATGCCACCAAGTAGCTGCCGAAAGGATGATTGCCGCCAGAGCCCCTGGAAGGAATTCGTAGCGCAGGGCAATCAGCAGGGGAACCAGCAGCAGCCAGGGAAAGGGCTGTTGTAGCAACAGCGGGTCTTGCGGCACCAGAAAATGGGTGAGCAAGAGCACCGAGACCGGCAGGAGAATGGCCTCCAGCCAGCCTTCGCCACGCCGCGGGATCGCTGTCAGCAAACCCATGCTCAGCGCGCCAGGGCTCGATCCAAGAGACGCTGAATCAAGCGTTGCGCAACACCACCGGTGCCGCCACGCCCGAGGCTACCGCCGTGCGCACTGCCAACACCACTCCAGACCACTCGATCGTTGGCCACATCCACTACCCACAGGGTCATGGCGACTTCCGGTTCGGCATTGATGCCGGCACGGTAGGTCCACTCATCCACACTTCCCGCCAAGGCATAGCGGGCGCCATTGCTGCGCGCCGCGGCCAGAGCGCTGGCGTACTCCTGCTTCCAATCGCCACCGAGCAGATCCTGGGTGCGGGTATTGATGGGCAGCGTTCCAACCACGCGTTGCCCGTCACTCTGCAAAATTCCGGCGGCCAAAGCGGCAGCGCGGGCATTGGCCATGGGTGTTTCGGTATTATTGGCAAAAGGGAGAACGGCCCACGCGAGATCCTGCGCCTTGGGCAGGGGTTTGGCCGTGCGCAGATCCATGCCAGCACAGCCGGAAAGCAGTACCAGAAATCCTACAGAAACCAGCAGCGATCGCCATCTCATCATCACAACTCCCTCAGTCTAAAAATAAAATCGGTATCCCATCTTGAAAATCTGTTGGTTGATGGCCAGCCCATTGCCCCCTTGCCCCTGGGAAAAGCCAATCCGCAAACGATCGGGCCCAAAAACCGGAGTGCTGACCCCGGTATCGAGCTGGTACTGCATGCCAAAGCGGGTGTTGTCGTAGACGCTCACTGCCAAGTACGGCGTCCAATTGCTGTCGATGGTGCGCTCCCACTGCCCCCACTGCAGACGAACACCAACATCGCCATAACTTCCGGGCAGTATGGTGTCGATGTTGCGCGCGTCCGGCGCGAGGGTTTGCGCGACGACACCTTCGAGCTGGCCGCTGCGATGCAGATTGTGATAGTCGACGAAGGGCCCCAACTGCAGCTCCCAAGGCCCCAAGCCATGACGCCATAACATCGACGCTTCCGCAAAGACATCGGAACCCAGATCGACTCCGTCCTGGCCCTGGTACTGCCGCCAGCCGGCGCCCACCCCCGCCATCCAGGAGCCCAATTGCTGCGTTAATTGCCATTCGATGCGATTGGACATCCCTGCTATGGCAAGAGCTGGACTTTGTAAGCTGCGATCGTGGTACGCCAAGGTGCCGGTGAGCTCGCGCGTTGCCGACCATTGCCAGCGACCTTTGAGATTCAGGGTGAGGTTGTTGCGCACTCCTTGATAACTGCCAACGAGCCCCTGGATGTCCCAGCCGGGCTGCTGCCAGTACAAACCAATAGCCTGCCGCTGACTCCAGGCCGGTACCGACAACAACTGTGCCGAGCTCGACGCCGACTGCCGCAAGGCGTCGGCATCGAGTTGGATACCCCAGGTATTGCCCAGGGCGAGGCGACCGCGCAAGTGCGGGCCGATCTCGGTCAAGCCATTGAAACTCCGCCAAGAAGTCGAGAGGTCCGCATAACTTGCGCTCTTGCGTACGGCCTGCAGATATTCCCGCCGCAGGCGCCAATCGTAGGGATCCACCTCCATAGCCGCCAGGGCATCTTTACGCCCCTCGGCATATCGTCCTAACTCCATTTGCGCCTGCAGACGATCGCGAACCGGTAGACGCTCTGGATGTTGCAGTAACTTTGCCATTTCCGGCCCATCGTGACGATGCAGGGCAAGGCTGAGTTTTGCCCAATCGGGGGTAGGCTGGGGATTGTTTTGGATGAGCACCTGTGCCAATCCCCAATAGCCCTGGGCCAAGGCCCAAGAGATGGCGGGCAAATAGTCGCCCCGCTTTGCCTCAGCCAGGAGCACGCGACGGGTGGCATCACCGAGACTTGGCGAAGAAGACAGACTATCTGCCAGCGTACGCAAGGGGTCTTCGGCGAAGGGGGATGTCGCCACGGGCGGGGGCGCATCTGCCGCCTTGGTGATGGCGGCCGAGGAAATCGGGGCACCCGCCGACACCAGGCCGGCGGGAGTCGGATCAGCAGTGGATTCGGCAGCCAGTGCACCAGGGGCGTAGCACAGTACCCCTAACCCAGAAACCAGAAAATAGCCATAGTCGCGTCGACTCATGGCTGCGCTCCCGAAGGCTTGCGCTCGAGTTCCTGGTAACTCCGCCAGGCTGCCAGGCGACGTTGCGACCAAGCCAAGCCTGGGCTACCACTTTCTGCCCAAAGACCCGCCTGCTGCAGGAGCGCTTGCGGCGTGTCGTCCCGCGCCATGCTTTTGCTCCCGTGCACAAAGAGGGCTGCACGATTTTGCCCAATGCGCTCCAAGGCATTGGCAACCACCTCCCGCAGCCCTGGCGCCGGATGCAAGGTATCACCCACCAACAAGGCGCGTAGGGTCGCGATGCGACCATGGTCGATGAGCATCCACAACAGATTGCTTTGCGCCAGCTCGTCTTCGGGATTGCGGCGCAAGGCCTCGGCGTAGGCGTGCCCGGCCCGACCGTAATTTCCCTGGGAACTCGCCCATTGCCCCATCGCCATCCAGTACGCCGTATAGTTGCGGATACCGTCTGGATCCTTGGGGGGAATCTGTTGGAGCAGGGCCCCGAGCTTTTGCCACTCTTGCGCGGCGCCAGCGTAGTAGATGGCCTCAAAATAAAAAAGCGGCAAGTGGTAGCGCTGCCAGCCTTGTTCCGCAACATGCATGGCCGCCTGGGCGTTTTCCTTACCGCTCAGGAGTACCAAGCGTTGCAGATCGTACTGGCTGGCAGCACCCAGTAGATACAGTGTCTTCTCTGCCGCAAAGGCGGCGGGATCGTCGTGAATTTCCCAAGCGAGCAAGGCATAGAGTTGCCAGAAGGGGACATCATCGAGGTCGGCCGAGGCGCGCGCCTGCTCTAGGGCCTGAAAGGCAAGGCGATAGTTTCCCTGCATCGACAGCAGTCGTGCCTCCTCCACCGCCGTGTGGGGAGTCGATCCATAGAGTTGCGCGCTGCGCTGCAAAGCCGCGAGGCTTTGGTGAACCTGCCCCAGTTGGTAGCTCAGGTAGGCTTTCTGTTCGAGAAGATAGCGGCGCGGACCACCGCGCTGCAAGGCAGCATCGATATCGGCCAAGGCTTTGTCGGGCTCTCCCAACTCGCCGTAGGCAAATATCAAGGCCTTCCAGTCGGCGTCACTGAGGGTACCGGCGCGCGCAGCAGGGCTGAGAAGTTGAACCACCAGATCCGGGCGCGACAGGCTTACCGCCAGGGTAATCGCTTGGCGACTAGCTGCCGCATCGCCGTGCTGGGCAAGCCAGGTCCATTGGGTGAGAGCCTGCTCCCGCTGTCCCAGCCACAGAGAGACCTGAATCAGTCGCTGACGCCATTGCCGATCATCTGGTCGCTGCAGAACAGCCGTGTAGGCCAAGCGATAAGCTTCCTGCAGGCGATGAGACTGGAGAAAGGCGCTATAGGCAAGGTCGTAAAGCTTGGCGGAGTATGCCCCCGGAAAAGGTTGCACCACGATGGGCGGCTTGTACCAAGAGGGGGAAACGCCGCCTTGGTCCAGATACGCCATACCCTTGCCCGTCTTCTGACTCTGCTGCAGGTCCGCCGCAAAGGCATTTGCATCCTCCTTGTGCCTCAGATACTTGGCTCGCCACTGGGCGTCATCGGAGGCGAGACTTCCGGGCGCCTTCCACCAGTCCTGCGGAACGCTGGGACTCGCATGCGCCAGCACCGGTAAGGAGAGCCAGAAGAGCAGAGTGATCTCTCGCCTCACGAGGGCTTTCCTCCAGGCTGTGGCTGCACCAACGCGCTATGCAGCCACTGTGCCGCTAGGCCCGGCTGGCCAGCCGCCAGGGCGAGTCGGGACATAAAAATGACCACTTGGCGATCCTGCCAAAGCGCTGGCTTGCGGGCGAGCAGAGCTTGGCAACGGGTCAAGGCGACGGCAGCGCTCGCGCCTCCTTGTAGCCATCGCCCCCCTTGCAGGAGGAGCGCCTTCTGCCGCGCAAGACTGGGCGTTTGCGCCGCTAAATCGAGCAAGATCTGCCCTGCTGCTGCCGCATCGCCCCCGGCTGCCAGGGCTTGGGCCGCCTGCCACTGGCCCTGCGATGCGAATGCTGGATCGGCTTTGGCTGCGGCGATCCAAAACTTGGCACTCAACCCATACGCGCCGACGGCATAAGCGTCCTTGGCCAAGGAACGTAACTCTGCAGGCGTCCAGCCGCCGAGCTGGAGCAGCCCATCCAGCAGAGGAAGCAGTCCAGCTTCTGCGCGCCGACGCGCTGGCGATTGGGGGGGAATGGCGAGGGCTTGGGCTCGGGCAATCTGCCACTGAAGCAGCCTCGCCTGACGATAGAGAGGATTGTTCGGATTCGCCAATATGGGGGCAATCTGCCGTACGGCAGCGGTAAACTGGCCGCTCTGCAACATCAGGTTGGCGCCTTGGATTTGCGCGCGAGCATCCGCGGCAGACTCACTGAAAGCCCGACGGCCATGCCAGCCATACTGCCAAGCCACCGCGAACACCACCACAATGACCAGCGCGCCAAAGAGGAGGAGGCTCGCCGGTCGAAAGAGGCGCATTCGCGCCTCGACGTTGTGCTCAGGAGCAATGGACATCGATGCGAACATGCTGCGCGGGACTTTGCACTTGGCCGGAGCCCGTCACGGTAGCGGTCTTGCCATCGACGGTGACTTGGCAAGACTGGGCATTGGCGAGATCTAGCTGCACCGGCACGGTTCCAAGCAACTGCGCAGAAAAACCATGGTCATTCTGCTGATAGTTGGCGATGGCCGCATTGGCGCTGGCGATGTAGGGTTCCTTGGGCGGCATTGGCTGCAGGGCAAGATATACGGAATCCTGCCCATCCATATGCACATACCAACGGCCGTTGGGCGTTGGATTATAGCCGGCTATGCCCTGACTCTTGCGTAAATCCGGGTATCCCAGCGCCTTGGGCATGCGCAATTCTTGCAGAGCCTGCGCGCCACCAATCCAGAAGCCGTCTCCTTGGCGGGCAATGCGGATGGTAAAGAAGTTGTTGGCAATCTTGGCATAATCCGCCACATAAATTGGCGTGATAGACTGCGTCAGTACCCAGTCGTAGACCTTTTCCAACGCCGAAAGAGACGCCAGTTTCGTTGCCGTATACCAGTGGGTATAGATATCGATGGGCTTAAGCCGGTGCGGCTTGTTCGTCATCTCGAAGGTTTGAATGACATTGATAAACCCCCAATAGGGACCGTGCCATTGATTAGTAAAGTAATCTTCATTGGCATCGGGGGCAAAAACTTGTAACCATTTGCCGCGAAAAATACCAATGGGGGGTACTGCGGTGATGCTGGGGTCCTTTTTGCTAATGTAACTGGTGCCACCGTTGATGTTTTCCAGCCCAGCCTGGTACGCCAAGCCCACCACCTGGGCATCGGGTTCGCAGTCGCCAGACCACTGGTCGATCACCACTTGTTTACCCGGCGGCGCCAGATGTTTGTCGATCCATTTGGCGGCCCCCACTGCCTCCATGTAGGGGCTGAACTTGTACCCCGGTACTGGCAGATTGATACCCGGAAAATCCTTTCCTGCCTCGATGGCCGGCCAATTGAACGGATGCGACCACATGTGGGAACCAATCTCGACATAGGGCAGACGGAAGACTTCCTGAGCGACCTTGGTACCCAGCGGTGCAAGAGCAGGATAGAGCCCGCGATCGCCCGGCAGCAAATCGCCGACAATGATCGAGCCCGTGAAAGGCAGTTGGTATTTTTTGAGGATCCGATCCATGTAGACCTGGCCGGCAATGTGGTAGGGCGGGAAATCGGCGCGACTCACAAAACCATCACCATCGGCGTGGGCCATAAAGAGGCGCCGACCACTCTCGGTGGTGGTATCGGGCACGGGCATATCGGGCAGACGAAAAGCTTGCCGATACAGGGTGAAGGGATCGATCAGCCAACGGGTGTCTTTGTTGGGCAGGGTAGTGAGGAGATACGGACTGAGCGCGTAGCCACCCCAAGGCGTAATAGCCGCGGCATCTTCGCGGGCACCGCTGCTATCTTGCAGTTGCAGCCATACCTTACTCCCCTCCGGGGCCTGGGTAGCCAGAAAATCCCGCGGATTTGGGGTGATGGGCATCTCATAATTCATCGGCGCGGCGGCGTGCAACAAGTGCACGGATGTCGTATCGACGCCGTTGGGTGCTGCCATTCCCAACGCCTGAAATGCCTTGGCGTCTAGGTCATTCTGGAAATCTCCCAGAAGCAAAACAGGAATCCCCTGCCCTTTGGCGGCACGGATCCAATCCGAAAGGGCAGCGACGTCATCTACCGGGTCGCCATCACTCCAGAAGATCACCCCCGCATATTCGCCAGGAACCGGAGCCGGCGGCATCCCTTGGGCTAGACGCCGAAATTCCGGGATATAGCCGAGATATTCCAGGGGCATGACGCCATTGGCGAACGGGGTACTGTACTCCTCTGGTTGAGTGCTGTTGTAGAGAATCAACACCTTACGCGGCATCGGTTCGCGTAGCCCGGCGCCAACGGCAGTGAGCTCGGGATTGCTGACATACGGAATGAAGCCTGCTTTGCGGATCCGCTCGGCATCTTCCCACCAACCCTTCCGGTTTAAGGTCGGGGGCATGTAATCGACGACAATCACCGGCAGCCCATAGCCCTGGGCTTTGTGCAGTTCTTGTAACAAAGCGCTGCGCTCGGTCTCCGGGACCTGGGTGTATTGGTGACCGGCTTGGCTCCAACTTTGGTACAGGGACTCGGCCAAGACCGCAACGAGATCTTGATGAATTTGTGGAAGCACCGAAAAACCGCGATTAGCGATGAGCTTGGCATTGGGATGTGCGGCCTTGATGGCCTGAATCAGGTCCACCAGCCCCTGTTCTTGCGCGCCGCGCGCTGCACCCTGGGTAACGGACTCGTAAGAATCCAGGGTATCGAGAAAAAATCCGCGATAGCCCTGCGCCCAGATGGGGTCGACTACCTGCTGCAGCAGATACGTTCGGCAACTGGCCTTGGCCAAATCGATGATCTTGCCGCCCCACTGGGGATTGCTACCTAAAACGCAGTCCGACGGCAGCTGCGCGTAGCGCGCATCACCAGGAACCGTCTCGCCCACGCTCAGGTAAGAAAACACCTGCTGCCCCGGAAGAGCACTCGGTAAGCGCTCCGCGCTCGGGTTGACGATGAGCCAATCGAAATCGTGAAAGGCGGCCGGCACCGGGCCCGATCCATAGTACAGACCAACGCTGGGGAGCGATGCCGCGGCAGCCTGCGCGCCGCCGAACAACAGCAGCGCAAACAAAACACCGGCCAGCCACCGAACGGGTTTCGCCAACGTACCATCCTCCACTACCAAAACTCCCGATGCTTGCGAATTAGGACAGGGTCAAAACCAATTACTATACAGATAAATACGGATTCCGACGATCAAACCCGAGTCAAACAAAGTATGAGGCTGACAAACGTACCGCGCAGCGTTCATTCCATCTCATCGTGAGTCAGTCCAGCGAAGGCTTCCCCGGTGCCCAAGGCCTCGGCGCGATCGGCAGGCACCCCGATTTCACGGGCGGCCTGGGTCATCATGCGCCGATAGTAGTAGCGCGCCAGAGCGGGATCCTTGGCGACTCCCAGTCCCTTTTCATACGCGAGGCCCAGGTCGAAGTCTGCCCGCCCCTCTCCCAAGTCGGAAGCAACACGATACCAGTGCAGGGCTTGCCCCCAATCCTTGCCTACTGTGGTTTCTTGCTTACAGATGGGCGGCGCGTAGAGGGTGCCTAAATAAAAGGCCGCCTCGGGGTGACCGTTTTGCGCCGCCGCCTGCAGCTGCAGCAAGGCCTGCGGATCCTGTTCGGCGCGGTTGCGTAGGGCTTCCCAGTCGTTGGCCGAAGCCGGCAGGCTCAAGGCAAGGGCTGCCAGAGCGATGGTTCCAGCTACGCGTCTCATGCGCCGGCATGCTCCCGTGTGGCGTGAAAGGTGATTTCCGGCCAGCGCTCCATGGTCAACTCCAAATTGACCCGCGACGGCGCCAAGTAGGCCAAGCGATTGCCAGCATCTTCCGCCAGGTGCTCCTCGAGCTTGCGGGTGAATTCCGCCAAGCGCTTGGCGTCTTCGCAAGTTATCCAACGCGCCGTTTGCACCGTAACCGGCTCGAAGCTGGCCTCGACCGCATATTCCGTTTTGAGGCGCTCGGCGACCACGTCAAACTGCAACATGCCAACGGCGCCCAGGATCAAATCCCCCCCTTGCAGTGGTCGAAAGACCTGGGTGGCGCCCTCCTCTGCCAACTGCTGCAAGCCCTTTTGCAGCTGTTTGGCCTTGAGAGGATTGCGCAACCGCACGCGACGAAAGAGCTCCGGTGCAAAATAGGGAATGCCCGTGAACTGCAGCTCCTCGCCCATACTAAAGCTGTCACCAATCTGGATGCTGCCGTGATTGTGCAGACCGATGATGTCACCGGCATAGGCATCTTCCACCAACTCGCGTTCTCGCGCCAAAAAGGTAATGGGATTATGGATCTGGATTTCTCGCCCCAGGCGCAAATGGCGTACCCGCATGCCCCGCTGAAAATGCCCCGAACAGATACGCAAAAAGGCAACGCGATCACGGTGTTGCGGATCCATATTGGCCTGTATCTTGAACACGAAGCCAGAAAAACGCTCCTCCGTCGGCGCGACTTGCCGCGTCGTGGTCGGGCGCGGTAGCGGTGCCGGCGCCCAGTCAATTAGCGCTTGCAAGAGCTCCCGCACGCCAAAATTGTTGATGGCCGAGCCAAAAAACACCGGCGTCAGCCGCCCAGCCAGAAACTCATCGAGGTCAAAAGGATTGGCCGCCGCACGCAGGAGCTCGACCTCCGCGCGCAAGTCAGCGATTTCATCGGGAAAACGCTGATCGAGCAGCGGATTATCGAGGCCGGCAATGAGCTCGAACTCTTGTTCGCGGGTTTCGAGACCGGGCGTAAAGACCAGCATCTCGTCTTTGAGCAAGTGGTACACGCCGCGAAAACGCTTGCCCATGCCCACCGGCCAGGTGACTGGGGCGCAAGCAATGCCGAGCACCGATTCGACCTCATCCATGAGCTCCGTGGGGTCGCGGCTCTCCCGGTCGAATTTGTTCATGAAGGTGATGATGGGGGTGTCGCGCAGGCGGCAGACCTCGAGTAACTTGATCGTCTGCGCCTCCACACCATTGGCGGCGTCGATGACCATGAGCGCCGAATCCACCGCCGTCAGCACACGATAGGTATCTTCCGAAAAATCCTGATGCCCGGGGGTGTCGAGGAGATTGATGACGTGGTCGTGATAAGTGAACTGCATCACCGAACTCGCCACCGAAATACCGCGACTTTTCTCGATATCCATCCAATCGCTGGTGGCGTGGCGACTGCTCTTGCGTGCTTTGACCGTGCCCGCCATCTGGATCGCACCGCCAAAAAGCAACAGCTTTTCGGTGAGGGTAGTCTTACCCGCATCGGGATGGGAGATGATGGCAAAGGTGCGCCGACGGCGGATCTCGTCGACGCTCAAGGGGCGCGACAGCGCCTCGGCAGTTTCAGACATATTGGTCAGCTCTCAGACAGCGTGGAGAGGGAGGGTTGCAGCGCCAAAGACAGCACCAAGGCGTCTTCCCGACCCTCTTTGTTGCGATAATACTGCAAACGCACGCCAATTTCATGGAAGCCGAATTGATGGTAGAGGGCTTGGGCGGCAAGATTGGAAACCCGCACTTCGAGAAAGGCCCGCTCTGCCCCGAGTTGCTGGGCACGACAGAGCAAATGCTCGAGCATGGCGCGACCGAGACCACGGCGACGCCACTCCGGATGTACACCCAGGTTGAGGATATGTGCCTCTGCCGCCCCCACCGAGAGGACGCCGAAACTGCGCAAGGTGCCATCGGCGTCGGTGTCGACCCAGGCATCATAACCCGCGAGGAGGCAGTCGCGGAAAATACCCCGGGTCCAGGGACCGGGAGAAATCTCTGCCTCCAGCGCCGCCACGGCATCCAAGTCGGCTGCCGTCATCACCCGCAAGCTCATCTTTGCCGTGCCTCCTCCGCTTGCGACGGGCGCAGGTACCGCGGCTCCACCGCCTCGGGGGGAATGCCGACCAGGCCATCCGCGGCCTGGCGGCGCGCCAAGGCGAGAATCTGCGCCGCCGCCGGGTAGCAGTCAGCCCGCCAGCACGAGACCTGCGGCCAGCGATCGGCATAGACCGACCAACCCGTACCCAGCCCCAGCCACTCCCCCTCTGCCGGCGGCCAGCCAAGAAGCTCCGGTCGACACACCTGCTCGGCGCCAAGTAACTGCGGCGTTGCTGCGGCGTCCGGCACAAAGGCGGCGGCGTAGACCTCACCCCGCCGCGCATCGAGGGCAACGAGCACCGGGCGCTCAGGGACCGAGGCAGCCAAAGCCTGCAGACTGGAAATAGGGTAGATCGGTCGCTCCATGGCAATGGCCAAGCCCTGCACAGTACTGACCCCCAAACGTACGGCGGTAAACCCCCCTGGCCCCACGCCAACCGCAAAGGCATCGATGTGCGCCAAACGCATGCCCGCTGCGGCCAAGAGTCCGTCGATCATCGGTAAGAGCAGCTCACTGTGGCGGTTGGGGGCAACGATCAGGTCCTGCCACACGCGCTTGCCGTCAAAAAGCGCCACGGAGCAGGCTTCGGTCGCCGTCTCGATGGCCAGCCATGTCTTCATTCCGCGTTCTGCTCCCAAAAGCGCTGCACCTCGGCCAAGTCGGAAGTTTGCCGCATCGGCGGCAGGCTCTGCAAAAAGATCCGCCCGTAGCCTTTGCTGCGCAAACGTGGATCACAGAGCATCAACACACCCCGGTCTTGCTCGGAGCGAATCAGGCGCCCCGCGCCTTGGCACAAGGCGATGACCGCCTGCGGCACCTGGAGCTCCATAAACGGATCTCCCCCCTGGGCGCGCAGACGCTGCAGGCGTGCCTGCAAGACCGGGTCGCCGGGGCTGGCAAAGGGCAGCTTGTCGATGATGACGGTAGAAAGCGCCTCCCCTTGCACATCGATCCCCTCCCAGAAGCTGGCGGCACCGAGGAGAACGGCATTACCGGCGGCGCGAAAACGCTCGAGCAAGCGCGCCCGCGGCGCCTGGCCCTGCACCAGCAAGGGGTAAGTCAAACGGCCAGCGAGAAACGCCGCCGCCTCCTGGAGGGCGCGATGGCTGGTAAAGAGCAAAAAGGCTCGGCCTCTGCTCGCCGCCAGCACCGGCAGTGCCGCCTCCAAGCAGGCGCGGGTGTGGCCAGGATCACTAGGCTGGGGCAGGCCCGCGGGCAAGTAGAGCAATGCCTGCCGTGGGTAATCGAAGGGCGCCGGTGCCAAGAAATCGCGACTCTCCTCCAGCCCAAAGAGCCGCCGCGTTTGCGTAAAATCGCCACCAATGCGCAGGGTGGCACTGATGAGCAGCACTGTTGCGAACTGTGCAAAGAGGCTTTTTTGCAGGGTCTCGCCGGGGTCGAGGGGAGTCGCGTGGAGGAGCAGGCCGCGGCCGCGGCGCTCGCACCATCGTACTTCGTGTTCGTCGCGTCCGGCAGCGGCAAACTGCGCCAATACGGTCTGCAACTCCTCCCCGCGTCGACTACACTGCTCGAGCTTCTGGCCTCGGACGGCCGCCGCTCGCAGTGGCCCCTGCAGCGCTTCGGCGCTGCGCAACAGGGCGCGAAACTGTTCCGCCAAGCGGGAATCGGCATCGGGATGCCACTCCTGCCGCCCTTCCCCAGCGGCCTCCTGCCAGTTTTGTACGGCACGCTCCCAGGCCTGCGTCTGGGCCAGTAAGTCGGCATCATCAGCGGCTTCCGTCAACGCCGCCATACGGCTGTCGCGCCCCCACTCGAGGAGACGATGCGCACTCAAATGCTGGCCAAAAAACTGCGCCGTTAGCTCCGGTAGCTGATGCGCTTCGTCAACGATCAATGCATCGGCGGCGGGCAAGAGATCCCCCTTGCCCTCGGACTTCAGGGCAAGATCCGCCAACAGTAGATGATGATTGACCACGATCAAATCGGCTTCTTGGGCCTGTCGTCGCGCCTCGAGCACCGGACAACGGCTCTGCTCCGGGCAGTCGGCACCAAGGCAATTATCCCGCGTGGATGTCACTAGCGGCCAAACGGCGGAATCCTCTGCCACCCCCCGCAGCTCCGCTATATCGCCCTCCCGCGTGCTGCCGGCCCAATCCGCCACCCGCAGCAGATCACGATGCAGCGTAACGGCCACCCCGCCCTGTAAGGCCTCCTGCAAACGCTGCGGGCAAAGGTAGTTGCTCCGACCTTTGAGGCGCAGCACCCGCAGCGATTGTGGCCAGGCACGACCGAGCAAGGGCAAGTCCTTTTCCAAAATCTGATCTTGCAGGGTACGACTCCCGGTCGAGACGATCACCTGCTTGCCGGAGAGCAGCGCCGGCAACAAGTACGCAAAACTCTTGCCGGTACCGGTTCCGGCCTCGATCAAGCCGACCCCACCGGCAGACAGCGCCGCCGCGACTTCGGCAGCCATCTGCTGCTGCTGTGGGCGCACCCGAAAGCCGGGCAGCAGGGCCGCGAGCGGACTATCCCTACCGAGTAGAGCGTTCCAATCATGCACGGCAATATGACCGCAAGACGATGAGCCGCAGCCCTCGACAGGGAATTTGCGGCAAGCTACCCTCCCCCGCATGTACAAACGTCGTGCTCGCGTCGTCTTTTTGCATGAACAATGCCCGGAAATTGCCGCCCGCGCCGTCGAATGGAGCGAGCAGCACGGTGGCGAATGGTTGGAAGCGCAGCATGAATACCAAGATCGTGAGTGGCCTGATCTTTTGATCCTATTGGATGGACGCGTGCCAGACAAGCTAGATCTACCCAAGCACATCCGCGTCAAGTCCTGGCCACTGGGGACCGCTTGGGAGAGCGAACTGGAAAAACGGGTATTGGGGATGATCGGCGGCTTTCGCCTACTCGCCCGGCTCGATGCCAGCAAGGCCCCCGGGCGACCCTCCTGATTCTGTCCCAACTTGGGCACTCTGCCCGTAAAATTTGTCCAGCGCAGACCATGAGCAAGAGGCTTACCAGCCCGTTTGCAGGCTTTGCCGTACGGCCCCATTATTGCTTAAATGAATCTGTAAAAACGAATCGTCGCAAAACCGGGAGGCAACCGCACCATGTCTGTTCAAGCAGAACAGCCGTTCACGCGTTTCGAAAAATCCTTCCCCAGCAGCCAAAAACAAAATTTGGCCTGGGTTATATTTCTGAGCCTTGGTGCTCTCGGCATCTGGGTCGCATTCCGCGCCCAGTTCTGGATGTGGCAATACATCGTGCTCGGGCTGTGGTACGCCGGGCTCTTGTGGTTTGGCCTCAAATGGCCGCATTTTCGTCTCTTTACGCTCGTGGTGCTGGCCATTGCCGGTAGCGGCGTCGGCCTCTATGCCCTCGGCTACAACGATGGCAACAGCCTGCTTCTACGCTATGTTCTGCATAGCAACGCGATGTTCGATTGGATGAGCGCGGCCATTCTGATCAGCGCCATCGGCTACTACACCTACTTGTTTCGCGGCAGTGAAACCGGCGGTCTTTGGGGCCAACGTTTTGCCTGGGCCGCGGCCGCCCTTGGCTTTGCAGGACTGGCCATCCGCTGGCGTGAAACCTATATCGGCCATCCCAACTGGGGGCATATCCCAGTCAGCAACATCTACGACGTCATGGCCCTGTTCTGCGCCATGACCATTCTGTTTTACCTGTACTATGAGGAAGACACCGAAAGCCGTGGGCTGGGCGCCTTCGTGCTCCCCCTGGTCTTGATTGCCGATATCTTTTTGCTCTGGGTGGGAGCAGCCTACCACCTCGATCGCATCGCGCCTCTGGTGCCGGCTCTGCAAAGCTTCTGGATGAAGATTCACGTACCGTCGATGTTCGTCGCCTATGCGAACTTCTACATCTCGGCCATGGCCGGGCTTGCCTACCTGCTCAAAGATCGTGCCCTCGCGCGTGGTGGGTTCTTGCGCGATCGCCTGCCGAGTCTGGAGATTCTCGAACGCAGTTTTTCCGGAACGATTGCCTTTGGCTTTCTCTTTTTTACCGTCGGCACGATCCTCGGTGCCGTCTGGGCTGCCAAGGCCTGGGGTGGTTTTTGGTCTTGGGATCCCAAAGAAACTTGGGCATTGATCGTCTGGCTGAATTATGCCGGATTTCTCCATGCCCGCAGCCAAAAGAACTGGCATGGTCGGCCCATGGCGTGGTGGGCAGTCATCAGCCTCGTCGTCGTTACCTTTTGCTTTATTGGCGTCGATCTCTTTCTCGGCGGCCTGCACTCCTACGGCAAACTATAGACTAACTCGTGAACAGGGCGGCGGATCTGCGGCAACATACCCCACGAAGGTGTTGATCGACTCCTTTGCTTCTGACCGCCCACCGAATGCGTCACTGTAGTTCTCGATGGGCATTTTTATATCTGCCCGCTGAATGGAAGCCACCGAAGGCGCCGCCACAGCGGGAGATACCGATAACAAATGCGACACAGAACTAGGGCAGGCTCGGACGTGCAATACGATAACGTAACATAGGTCTTTTAGCTCGCAAATTTTGGTCTATCAGCTGGGAACGTAGTCATAACAATAGCCTTCGGGACTGATTGCTCCGGCAACCAATTTGCAGGTGCCCATCGCTTTGGCGGTGGACCCCGGAACAAAATTTGCGCAATTACTACACATGTTGCTGCCGGAGGGGGTTCCCTGATAGTGCACCGACGCCTTGCTAGCAAGCGTGCCTGCCTCGGCTAGCGGCGCGAATACCAAAGGTGCCACGGCTACGGCGAGCGCCACTTTACCAGTAGACTTCAGCCATTCCCGACGATTCATTGATTTTTCCATGAGTTTTTCTCCCGTATTTTGGATTACAGCGAAAATCGGACCCAACTACCTGACTTAGGGCATAGTCCCACCACCAGCAAAAATCACGAAGTTGGCTGGCGGTTCAGACCGACCCTAGTGATATACGCGGACTACCCAGATCCGGATGCAGAAGCCCTCGGGCTGCCGACCTCGTTCTGACCAAAGGAGAGAAACTCCCGTATTATCAAGCTAGATGGCGATATCCCATCTGGTTATTTTCTTTTTCGATCATGACCGTCTTTAATAAATGCCACTACATCATCAAGCACTGGTGCCATCCAGCGTAGCGGCTTGGCGAATGCGCCAATAAGGGTTTCATGATTTACTCGACGGTACATTTTCAGCTCGACCGGCACACCAGCTTTTTCTAGGGCCTTTGCCAACACCTCGGTGTTCGTTTTGGGGTTAACCAGATTGTCGTGTACTGCTGCCCCCAAAAAGGCTCTTGGCGCTGTTGGATCATCTGCAAAATCGATCGGCATGCTTTTTGCCGGATAATTGGGATAAAAGAAGATTGGGCGAATCGGCTTATAGGTGATTGGATAAAAGTTGTACGGTCCCGCCAAGCCAATCCAGCCACTAAAGATATGCGGCTGCAAACCTACCGCCGCAAGCCAGCGCGGATCTAACACTAGCATTGCCGCATTATATGCCCCGGCACTATGGCCCATCAGAAAAAGATCATGGATATTACCGTCGTATTGCGCTATGTTGTGGTAGGTCCAGGCGACCGCACGCGCGTTATCTTGTAAAAATGCCGGGTACCGCACCTCAGGGTATAACCGATAGTTGGGTATCACCACGACCATACCGCGCGCCGCCAAGGCTTCGCCCACAAATGTGTATTCTTGTTTGTCGCCACTGTCCCAAGCTCCGCCGTAGAGAAAGACCACCACTGGGTAGCCTTGCGCAGGTTTAGGGTAACCATCTCTAGGCACTGGCATATACACATCAAGGCGCCCACCAGACTGCTCTTGATAGCGTATTCCGCGATCGATCTTGTACGTACTGGTCGGCGTTAGCTGATTGATGATTTGAACCGGAGAGCATCCAGATAGTAACAAAGGAATTCCCGCGACAAAGGAAAAGAAGGCAGTAACGGGTTTACGCTTTTCTCTTGCGTAGCTACTAGGCAACATTTTGGCGCGCCGCTATAGCCATTCCGACGATCGCGGTCGCCATCCACCAGGCAGCATGACCCAAAGATTTTTCCATCGACGCTGTCCTCCATGCGGATACTCGGGGCATTCCCCCAGCGTCTTTCTACGCAGCAGTAGTGCAAATAGATGCACAGCACGATCACGCAGCGCCGCTGTTCTCAAACAGCGGCAACGCCACTACTCGCAAACAAGAAAAACGCTCCTGGTTACGAAAAATACCAGGAGCGTTTGCCTCGGAAACAGCGTAGATTACGTCAGGAAATATTGATGCCGTGGGGCAGGCGGCGGGCACCGTCGAAGCGCGCAGCCCAATAGGGATCGCTCAGGCTCGCCACCTGTACCCCGGTTGCCGGCGTTTGGGCACTCACGAAACGCCCACCACCAATGTAGATGCCCACATGGGAAAATGCCCGATGCATGGTGTTGAAAAACACCAGGTCTCCCGGTTTCAGATCCCGACGCGGGATAGCCGGCAAACTGGCCGCCTGCGCATAAGAGGTGCGGGGCACGTGTATATCAAACTTGGCGAGGATGTATTTGACGAAACCGCTGCAGTCGAAGCCGGTACGCGGACTCACACCGCCCCAAACATAGGGGGCGCCAATAAAGTGCAGAGCAGCCGAAACTAGACCGCGAGCAGAAAACCAATTGCTGTCCGCACTTTCTGCCGCATCAGCCTGCGCAGCCAGAGCAACGTCGTTACGCAGTTCCGTAGCAGCATGCTCGCCAGCGGCAAAATCACCGTTTTCCTGCAAGACCGCAAGAGGATGACTCGCCCAGTAGTAAGCCTGACTCGCCAACATCTGCAGCGCCACCCCAAGGGTCCCGTGGGCGGGAGCGCTCTCGGCGTCCGCCTCAACGGGTTTCGCCTGCACCAAGCTGTCTTCGCCAGTCTTTATGGCATGCACCGCAGTTACTGGGGCATCGGCGGCCACCTTGGCCAACACCAAGGAGGCGTTGATGAATTGCGCCGAATCAACAGGCTCAACTTGAGTAGGGATGGGCCGCGAGAAGGAGTACTGCGGCAGCGGACTGGGCTGCGGGGCAGCACCGACGCCAGCAAAGGGAACAGGAGAGAGGTGCAGCAATTGCAAGGCACTTGGCGCCAAACTATCGAAATTTGCCGGAGAGGCCTCACTCGCATGGTAATCTGTCCGCACAGGAGCGAGATGCGCTCGATACCTGCTGTGGCCCTTCATAAGCCTTGCCGGGTGATGGTACGTGACATGGTGTACCCGCTGTTGATGATGCACTACATGATGTCGCACGGTGGCGTGTGCTTGCGCAGCCGAAGTACCGACACCAAAAACTGCCAGCGACACCGCCACCCCAATCCAACTTTTCCGCATTGCGTTTCCTCCGAACGCTGTGGAAGCGTCGCTGCATGGGCTCTATTGCGAGAGCAGCAGGCAGAGACACACCCTGATCCAAAGCCACTGGCACGTCACCGGCGCCAGCTCGAAAACCACCTCCCGCATCCTCGGGCAACTTGTTACAGCTTCATTAGCCATAACTAACATGTATGCCCGATAATTTCTTCTTGGGAATCTAGGCGAAAAATCGCCATCGTGCAAGCCTCGATTTCGACTGACGGGGGATCCAATCCAGAATTGGCCCAATTCGTGCTTTCTTCGAACCTAGTGACCCGAGCTCTGGGGGATGGACGATGCACAAGACGACGCTTCCGATACGAACGAAGCACCGAAAAATCATGGCGTACAGGCTTTGGTGGATAAGCTTACTGCTGTCCGCTGCTTTGCTGTTGCCAGGCCTTGCCAACGCGACACCTGCTCCAGATAGCACAAAATCTGCGAACTTGTGGGCGCAGCTTGGCCAGAGCCACTGGATTCCCGAGGGCAAAGGCAGCCGCATCGTCTATGTCATCTCTGATCCGAACTGCCCCTACTGCAGCGTCCTCATCAAGGAGTTGCAAAAACAGATCCAGCCCTTGCATTTGCAGGTTCGCTACCTATTGGTGGGGTACCTTACGCCAAGCAGCGCCGGCAAAGCCGCCTACATCTTACAGGCAAAAGATCCCCTCGCGGCGCTGTTGGAAAACGAAAAGAAATTCAACATGGAACACTTTGGCGGTGTACCCGAGACCTTGGCTGATCAGCAAAGCGAAAAGATCCTCGCCCAACACCTTGCCATCCTGGAAAGTCTGGGTAGCCGTGAGATTCCCGCGATGATCTACCGAAAACATCGCGGGGGTACCCCAACCGTAATACAGGGCGCGCTGAACGCCCAGGATTTGCGTGCAACACTGGAGCAGATACCTCTCTCCTAGGCTGCCTTGTCAGCACTCTGTGCTGCACGTATCCTCGCTGGCAGGGTCGAAGGTGAGGGCGAAGAATGCGAGTGCGCGTTGCGGCCATTCAAATGGCCATTAGCGAAGATCGGACGGCAAACATCAATAAAGCGGAGCACTGGGTACGGCAGTCGGCAGCCGCTGGAGCCCAAGTCATTTTGTTGCAGGAGCTTTTTAGTACTCCCTATTTTTGCCAAGACCAAGAGATCGATTACTTCGCCCTCGCGCGAGCACCAGAGGAGGATCCCGCCCTCGTCCGCATGCAGCAGCTTGCCGCAGAGCTCGGCGTCGTCCTCCCTGTGAGCTTCTTTGAGCGCGCCGGTAATGCCTTCTTCAACAGTCTGATTACTTTCGACGCCGATGGTCGAAATCTCGGCCTCTACCGCAAAGCACATATCCCCGACGGCCCAGGCTATCAGGAAAAATTCTACTTCAGTCCCGGCGATACCGGCTTTCGCGTCTTTGCCACCCGATATGGGCGCCTTGGGGCAGCGATCTGTTGGGATCAGTGGTTTCCAGAAACCGCTCGTATCCTGGCGCTACGGGGCGCCGAGATCCTCCTCTACCCCACTGCCATCGGCTCCGAGCCAAGGGCTCCCGAGGTCCATAGTCGTGGGCATTGGACCCGCACCATGCAGGGCCATGCCGCCGCCAATGTCGTCCCGGTGCTTGCTGCCAACCGTATCGGCACGGAGCGAGGAAAAGAAAGCAGCATCACCTTTTACGGGGGCTCTTTCATCACCGACGGCACCGGCGCGCTCCTTGCCCAGGCCGATCTCGAGGAGGGATTCGTGTATGCCGATCTCGATCTCGAGGCCATTGCGCGCCAGCGCGTCGACTGGGGACTCTTCCGAGACCGCCGCCCCGACCTCTACGGCCCGATCTGCAGCTTTGATGGCGAGAATTTCTAGCCCGAGACCGGACGTCGCTGCTGTAGCCAGGCAAAAAGCGCCGGCAAGAGTGACAAGACAATGATGAGCAGCAAGAAGGGCGTGAGATAAGCCTTGACCCAAGGCAAACGGCCCAGGAAGTAGCCAGCGAGCAGCAAGCCCGCGACCCAGAGCAGGGCACCCAGGAGATTGAAGGCACTGAAGCGCAGGCGCGGCATGCGCGCGATACCGGCCACGAAAGGCACAAAGGTGCGAATGATGGGTAAGAAGCGCCCAATGACAACGGCCTTGCCTCCATGCCTATGATAGAAGGCCTCGGTGCTGGCGAGATGCTTCGCCTGCAGTCGCCAGCGGCCTGAGAATAATGCCGGACCAAAGCGCCGACCAATCCCATAATTGAGGGCGTCGCCGAGAACGGCCGCCAGCAGGAGGCTCGGGATCAGGACCGCCAGCGACATATGACCGGCACCAGCCAGGGTCCCGCACACAAAAAGCATCGAATCGCCAGGCAGCACCGGCATGATCACCAAGCCGGTTTCCGTAAAGATGATCAAAAACAAGCCCAAGTACACCCAAGCACCATACTCGCGCATAAACACCGCAAGCCATTGATCAAAGTGCAGCAAAACCTGCAGAAGATGCAGCATGGCGGTCAAAAGTCGCTGCTGTAGCGCTCGTAGTGGCGCTGAAAGAGGGCCTCGAGTTCCTGAATGGCTTCGGCAGCCGGTAAGCCACCGACGGCGTGTTTGGACATCACCGCCGCCGTATCGTTGAGCATACTCTTGGCATCTAGCATATGATATGACTCGCGCAGGCGCTTGATGGCGCCGACGACGGTTTCTCCCTCTCGCGCTGGAACCGACAAGGGTTCCAAGCGGCTCGTCGTAACCGCCGCGACTTCTTTGCGCCGACTGACGAGAAATTCGGCAAAGGCCAGCAGCTGCTCGCGCTGAGCGTCGTCCAACTTGCGGGCCGACCGCAATAAACGTCGTTCGTAAACATTCATTGCGGATTTCCCGGTGCCACGTTGAGAGCAAAAACCCGCGGCTTACGCCGCTCCGACATCAGGGAGAGTTCCCGCACCAGCGCAACCAGAACCTGATCGGTGGTTTTTTGCATTTCCGGCCATAATTCCCGCGCCTGGGCGAGCAGCTCACCGATATTGTCTGGGGTTTCGCGATCTTCCTCCATGAGGATGTCTTCGATGAGGCCGGGCTTCATCTCTGGGCGAAAGAGCAAGGCCATGGCACTGCCGTCTTCCGGACGGAAGGCGATCCAGTTCCCATCGTCGTCCACCAGCAGGGGAGTGACGGAATCCGGCAGTTTGGCCGTACCTGGGGACCAAACCATCACCTGACGGCCATCCACCGCCTGGGCCAGGGGGTCATCCCGGCCAGTTTCGGTGGCGTGAGCAGTGGTGAAATACGCATTGTGGTACGGCTCGAGGGAGAGTTCGGCGCCTACCTGCTGCGCAATCAAGAGCGCTCCCAGGCCAAAACCTACCACCGGCCGCCCCGCCTTACGAAAGGCAGCAATGGTGTGCAGCTCCTGTTCCAGCCAAGGGTATTTCTCCGTCTCCAGGGGCGACATCGGGCCACCGAGCAAAAACAAGGCATCGAAGGTCAGGGCACTACTTGGCAGATCCTGGGTAAGAAATACGCGAAAATAGCTGAAGCCGATGTCGCGTTTTTCCAGTTGGCTCTCGATGACGCCAAGAAACTCCGAGTAACTGTGCTGTACAACGGCAAAATGCTTCATGAACGGACTACCCCGCGCTGCTTGGGCAGGCTGAGAAAATCCTTGCTGCAGCGCTCTTTGGAAAATTCGAGAAACTCGTCCATGACCAAACTACGAAATTTCTGCTTCTGGTAAACAAAGAAATAGGGACGCGCCAACGGCGGATTGAGTGGGCGCGCAACGATCGACCCCAGCGCCAACTCCTTCAGCACCGTTGCCTCCGAAACCACTGCAATGCCCAAACCACCTTCCACGGCACCTTTGACGGCCTCGGGGCTGCCCAACTCCATGGTTATGTGTAAGTCCTGCGGGTCGATACCCTCTTGGCTCAGATATTCCATGGTCACCTCGCGGGTGCCAGAACCCTCCTCGCGCGACACGAAGGGATAATCTAGCAGGTCTTTCGCCGCCACGCTTTCCTGCTCACCCAAGGGATGATCGTAGTGAGCAATGACGATCATATTGTCCATGCAGCACTTGAGGGTCGCCAAACTCTTGTTGGTCACCACCCCTTCGACCAGCCCGAGATCGATACTGTTGTCTTCGATCATGTGTACGACCTTGTCGGTGTTGCCCACGTGCAGCCGTACCTGTACGTCGGGGTACTTCATCTTGAAGTCACCAAGCACCCGCGGCAGCATGTATTCGGCAATGGTGGTGCTGGCACCGATGAGCAGGTGCCCACGCAGGTCACCGGTCATTTCACCCACGCGGTTCGACATTTCGCCATAAAGCGAAAGAATCCGCTCGGAGTACTCGAATACCACCATCCCTGCCTCGGTGAGGCTGATGCGGTTGTGGGTGCGATCGAAAAGGCGAGTGTTGAACTGCTCCTCGAGTTGCTTGACCTGAAAGGTCACTGCCGGCTGCGTCATGTGCAGGGTCTCTGCTGCCTTGGTGAAGCTCAACAAGCGTGCCACCGTGTGAAAGACCTGCAATCGTCTGTCTGCCATAATTTTCCCGTCGCTCGCGACTTTGCAAGAGTTTAGGGATAATATCGGGCTGCATCAACAGAAAATTGCAGGAGGACGCGGGTGCCGAAAGCATGGGAAAAGCTGGACCTTCAGGGTGAGGGGCTGCAGAAGGTGCAAATCCGTCTGCAGCAGATGCAAAAGAAGCGCGCTACCGCCTATCTACGTTGGCTGGGCTTCGTTTTTGGTTTGCACCGCTTTTACCTGCAACGCCCCCTTGCCTGGGCGTATCCAGTGACCAGCCTCATCGTGGTCATTCTTGCCCTTATCCTGCCTTGGCCCTTTGCCCTGGCTCTTGCGATCGCGATTCTCCTCGTCGCCCTGTGGGATTTGCTACAAATAGATAGATGGTTGAGCGATTTCAACCGCGAACAGCGCAAGGCGGCGTGGTTTGCCCAGCAAGCACCCGCGGCCCCCAAAGATTTCCGCGGGCGACCAGAAAATCTCGACGAGGCAGCGCAATGGGAGAAGGAGCTACGCGCCTACAAGAATCTCAAAGAGAGCGAGCGAGGCGGCCACCCAACCGGACAACCTGTCGAAAAAAAGGGATTTACCCCGGGAAGCCGACGCATGTCCTTTGCCGAGCAAGAGCGTCTGCTTGCCGAAATTAGCCGCAAAAACAAAAAAGACGAGGGTTGAGCTCTATTTCTCCTTCTCGAACATGGCGAGGTAGCGCTCCCGCGGCAGCGGCGGCGTCTTGGCGACGGCAAGAAAATCTGCCAAGTGCAGCGGGCTACTCATACCCACCAGGGCAACCGCTACTCCTGGGGTGGAGCGCACAAACTGGGTGGCGCGCTGCGCGGCATTGGCGAGCTCCGGCATCGCTTGTTGCAAAGCCGGCACTTCCTCTCGCCCCAGGAGCCCTTTGCCGAGGGTATGGCTCGCCATGATCGTCAGCTTGAGCTGGAAGGCTGCCTGAATGGTAGAGGCGATATTTCCCTGCCCGGTTACCTGACTAAAGCGGGTGTAGGCTTCTGGCATCAGGGCATTGAAGGGCAGCTCGACGATGCGCAGATGATGGCGCTTGCCCTCCCCCGCCGCCTTTTCCGCAAGCCCAAGTAGGCTCGTCATCGACTGAAACAGCGGGTGATCAGTTTCGACGCGGCAGGCATTGAAGGTAGAAATTCCATAGTAGCGCAGCTTACCCGCGGCCACCGCGCCCTCGAGGGCGCGGAACACCTCGATCAATTTGCGGTAGACCTGCTCCTTACCGATAACAGGGATCTGCACTTCGGGCTGATCCACCAAAAATGCATCGAGGGTAGCAAGGCCGGTCTGGGCGCGTAATTGATCCAACTGCCACAGCAAATACTCCGGGCTCAGGCAATGGATCCCCTGCGCCAGATCTTCCCTCTTGCCAATCCCCTTCGCCTCTACCTCTTGGGCGAAGAAGGCATCGAGATCCTCTGGCTTGCCATCGGGAAAGGTGAGGAAGCCGCCCTTGCCGAGAACGAAAAATTCCTCGCGTCGAATACCCGTCTGCAGGGCCTTGGCGATGCCAGCGCCAACGGCACGACCCGCATGACCAAAACGATAATTTGCCCCGGTGTCGATGACATTGATTCCGGACTGCAGGGCCTGGGCGACGATCGCCGCCACCGCGAGGTCGGTCACTTCGTCGACGGCACCGGGAAAGGTTCCCACCCCCAGGGAGGAAAGCTTGATGCGGGTGTTGAGAAAATCGCTGTAATGTCCCTCGGGCAAACCCGCTGCCAGGAAACGCTCCGCGTACTGCTTGCTCGCCAGACTATTGGCGGCGCCGGGAATGAGATCGGCTTCGCTATGCATGCCAGGACTCTCCTATTGGGTAAAAAGGGGATGCTGTTGCAACAGCAGCTGCACAGCGTCGAGAATGTCGCCCCGCACCGGTCCCTCGAGGGGAAGATCATCGAGACGACGAAACTGTCGGGTATAATCGGGAGCGTCTTCGTCGTCGAGCTCCCATTCCACCTGCTCGAGCAGCCTACGCCCGCTCTCCGGTAGATCTTGCGCCAGTTGCCGACCACTGAGAATACCCCAAAGACCCGTCCAGCAGCGAGCGAGGGCTATGGGATGATAGCCCCCACCACCAAGCACCAGCAGGCGCGGGCTCTCGTCAACGATCCGTTGGACGATTTCCCAAAATAGCACGTTGCTGACGCGAAATTTACTGAGGGGGTCGGGAGCGAGAATGTCGGTGCCGGCCTGTAGCACCACCACGTCGGGCGCAAAAGCCTCCAGCACCCGCGGCCAAAGTGCGGCAAAGACTTGTCGATATTCACTGTCGTTGACTTCCGGCGGCAACGGCAGGTTCAGGGCACCGCCCGCCTGATCCATCAATCCGCCCCCCTGAAAGGGATAGGCATAGGCCGTATCCATGTGCAGCGACACGGTTTGTACCCCGGCATCCGCAACAAAGGCCGCCTCTACGCCATCGCCATGGTGTGCATCCATGTCCCAGTAGAGCACTCGCAGACCCGCCCGGCGCAGCCGTTGAATCGCCAAGACCGGATCGTTCAGGTAGCAAAAGCCTCGCGCCTGGTGCGCCGCCGCATGATGCATTCCCCCCGCCGGGCTGAAGGCCGTCTGCCCCTGCAAGACCAACTCGGCGGCTTGGATACTCGATCCCGTGGCAAGATTGGGGGTATCGAAAAAACCAGGAAAATAGGGATTTTCTAGGGTACCGAGCTGGTAGCGACGGCGATCATCATCGGTAACGCGACCACGAAACTGTGCCTTTTCAAAGGCCTGGATATAGTCGCGGGTATGAAAGCCCCAAAGCTCGACATGGCTGGCGGGCCGGCCCAGGCGATATTCCGCCGGCCCCATGGCGCCGTAGCTATTGATGAGGTCGAGGGTAAGGGACACCCGCGGAATGGCAAGAGGATGGTTTTTGCCGTAGCTATTGCGCCGGTAGCGCGCCGCTCCCACAAAAATGGCCGGGCGCCCCGGGGGGATACGCTCCTGCAGCAGCTCCGCTTCGTTCACCCATGCCCCCGTAGGCGCAGGTAGATTTCCGGGAGCCGTTGCGGCAACTGATCGATATGCGGCAGTACCAAATAGTGCCCTTGTCCAAAAACCAAGGGTAGATAATCGCCCCCGCGGGGGTCGAGACTGATACAGAAGGCATGAACTCCCTGCTCCCGCGCCTCGCGTACCGCCATGCGGGTATCTTCTTGCAGGTAGCGTGGGTCGCCACCGTCGTCATAATCGGCAGGCCGGCCGTCGGAGAGAATCAGTAGCAACCGGCGCTGCCCGGGGCTACGCAACAATTGTCGAGTGCTATGGCGAATCGCCGCCCCCATGCGCGTGGCCAAGCGACCACTGAGCCCACCCAAGAGAGCTCGGGCGCGTCCATCAAAGCGCTCCCCGAAGCGTTTGATGGGATACAACAGAACTTCTTGATGATACTTGCTGGCAAAACCGTAGAGGGCAAACGGGTCGCCCACTTCTACCAGGGCTTCGCCAAAAAGCAGCATGGCTGCGCGCAGACGATCGACCACGCGCACCCCGGTATCTGCCGCCTCGGCCATAATGGAGGTAGAAAGATCGGCAAGGAGCAGTACCGCCGTGTCGCGCTGCAAAGGACGGCGCTGACGATAGATATTGGCCTTGGGGCTCTGCCCGGCGCGCCGCTCGACCACGAATTGCACCGCGGCGTCGATATCCGGCTCTTCGCCCTCCTTCTGCCGCCGCAGGGGAGCCATGCGTGTGGGCTTCTGCGCCTGCAGGGCTTTTTTCAGGCGGCGCATGGTGCCATCGAGTTCCATGGCAATCTCCACCGCCTTCGCCTCATCCCGCTCGCGCAATTGACGCTCATGCACCCGCGCCCAGTTTTCCTTGTATTTTTGCTGGCGATAATCCCATTCCTGGTAGGGCCAACCACCCTTGGGGCCCTGCACGCCGCGACCGCTGCCGTGCACCTTGGCGGGCATGGGGATGCCGACCCCCACGCGACCACCCGTGCCCTGAATATCCTCGGGCGGGATTTCGAGGTCGGGATCGTTACCCTCCGCCTGCTGCGGCGCCTCTCGCGGCTTTTCCTTGTGCCCCGCCGCGCCGAGCTGTCCTCCGGCATCCATCTCCACCGCCTCGGTCCGGCTCGATTTGCGCGGGTAGACCGGACGGGCGGCATTGGGCGAATGCCCTGGAAGAAAGGCAGCGGCACGTTCCGCCAGGGTGATGGGCGGTAAATCCGTGCTCGCGTAACGCTCGAGAGCCAGGCGGAAAGCGTCGACGATACCGACCGACTCGCTGGCGAGTGCCGCGAGCGCCGGCGGAAGTCGCCCTGCCGCTGCCGCTTCGGTGAGTTGCAAGGCTTCCCGCCAATAGGCGCCAGCAGCACCCGGGGGCGGCGTTTGCGCGCGCGCGGCACGCAGCAGGCGCGCCAAATAGCCCGGCATCTCCCGCTCCATTGCCAGGTCCACGCGCAGGTCTTCGAGCTGATCGAAAATCAGTTGAAAGCGCAGCAGATCCGCACCAAATTGCGCAAAGAGCGGGCGCCAGGTGATGCGCTGGTCGGCATCGAGGGGTGGATGCTCGCTACCGATTTCGCGAAACAGCGCGCGAATGGCCGCCTCGTCGTAACTGCCGAAAGCCAAATGCGCACCGGTATGATAAAAGGCGAGAATCGCCTCTTCCCGATCAGGCATCACCGCCGGAACAAAAAGACTGCGTCCGTCGGTTTCGAGAAAGCTGCGCCCCCCTTCCACATTCCAGTCGCCGTCCTCAAAGGGCAGGTGCAACCCAGTCCAAGCCTGTAACAGCAGGGCAAAGAGACGCTTGTGTGGGCCGGTGCGGAAGCCCGGCAACACCTCGAGTAAAAAGCCGCGCGCCTCGTCGCTCTCCAACCGAAACCAGGCCTCGCCACGAATTCGCCCCGCTGCCAAAATATCGCGACCGCGGGTGGCCCAATCCTCCACACCAGCAAGGCCGCACAGGGCGCGGACCTTTACCGCCCCCTCCAGATAACTGGCAAGCCCAAGGCGTCCTTTGGCGAGCTCGCGGGCGGGCGCGAGCAAGGTACGCAAGTCTGCCGCCGAAAAAGTACCAAACAGCCGCGCCACGGGCATACGAAAATAGGCTGCAGCACTATCGACATGGCGCCCTACCCAAGCCGCGCCCTCCTCGTACCAGATTTTTTCGCCCTCGAGCCCATAGTCCTTGCGCACCAAGGCCGCCTGCTCAAAGAAACCCACGGCGGCGCGAAAGGTGCCGCGCTGGGTCAAGAAAACTCGCGCCTGCTCCAACCAAGGGTCCAGCCCGCCAAAGCTCTGCACCAAGGCCGGCGTTGCGTGAAAAAACGCCTTCCCCGCCTCGCGATCATAAAAAAACAAATCCCGCCCGGCTTCGAGATAACGCAAGCTCGCCGCTTCCCCCAGGGGCGTGACGGCAGGCAATGCCTCGCGCGCATCCCGGCCAGCTACAAAACTGACGGCATCGAGGTGTTCGAGGATTTCCTCGGTGGCTGCCGACATGGCGCGCTCAGCCAAAGAAGGTCTGGAAAATCTCGGTGAGGGCCGCCCCTAGCTCTGGATCATCGGTTTGCGGACTGATGATCGCCGCCTCGATTGCTTCGAGCGGAGCCAAACCCGCCGCCATCAAAGTCCCGGCATAGACCAAGGCACGGGTAGAGGTCACTTCCTGCAGACCTTGATCCTTCAAATTACGCGCCTTTGCTGCCGCCTGCACCAACTGGCGCGAACGCTCGGCATCGAGGCCAGACTCCCGCATCACGATCTGGCTTTCCAGTTCTGCGGGAGGATAGTTGAAATTCATCCCCACAAAGCGCTGCTTGGTCGAGGGCTTCAAATCCTTGAGCACTGTCTGGTAGCCCGGGTTGTAGGAAATCACCAAGAGAAAATCCGGGTGCGCGGTAATTTCCTGGCCGAGTTTATCGATCGGGAGATGTCGACGATGGTCGGTAAGAGGATGAATGACGACGGTGGTGTCGGTACGCGCCTCTACCACTTCGTCCAGGTAACAGATGGCGCCTTCCCGCACGGCACGGGTTAGTGGCCCGTCTTGCCAAACCGTTTCGTCACCTTCAATCAGAAAACGCCCCACCAAGTCGGAACTGGTAAGATCTTCGTGGCAAGCTACGGTTACTAGCGGACGCTTGAGGCGCCAAGCCATATGCTCAATGAAACGGGTCTTGCCGCAACCGGTTGGTCCTTTCAACATCACCGGTAGGCGCCGTCCCCAGGCAGCCATAAAGACCCCCAGCTCATTGCCCACAGGTTGGTAGAAGGGCTCCTCGCTCACATAGCGCAAGGCGTTGTCGCGGTGCTGACTCATGACGGCTCCTCTGACGACTGTTCGGTATGGCTGCGCGCATACAGGTAGAGATGGCGCAGGACGTGTAGCAGCATCTTATCCGGCTGCGGCGGCAGTGCATCCTCGCGATCCATCGCCAAGCAATTCTGGTAATAGACGAGTTCGCGGCAATTATCGCGGATGGTATTCCAGTGCGGCTGCCCCTTGACCAGGGTCTTCCATAGGGAAAGCAGGTCGGCATCGGCGGCAAAGTCTTTGCGCTCAGCAGTGAGCAAAACCTGCAGAATCTGCCGGGCAATTTGCACGCCCTGTTCCAAACTTACGGGGAAATCTTGTCCTACGGATTGGCGCCCCAAGGCTTCGATCTGGGCTTGCGCCTCGTCCAAACGCGCCAGCGCCAAGGTCTTATCGTACATGAGAACTCCTCTCGCCTGAGCGTCTAAACTACCCTTTTTCCTCTGCTTCGTCTAGGATACGAGTGTTTTAGCTATCGGTATCCACAGTGGATTTTATAGGCAGAAAAGGGGCTTTCATGAGCAAGAAACTCGTCAAGATGGTGAAACTGAACAACCTGCAGTACAACCGCAATCGCGACCCGCAGGTTTATCGCCGCGTCGTCGGTCACCCGTTCCGCATTCAGGCTGTGCTCGATGGCAGCGGCAGCGCCAAGGTCAGCCTCACCTGCGAGGGTAAGACCCTCAAGGAAAGCACCGTCGAACTCCCGGGCATGTTCTCTTACGAGCTGACCTTCAAGGATGCCGGCGTGCGCGTGGCTACCCTGACCGTTACCGCAGGGGATCAGAGCGAGAGTCACGAGCTGCTCCTCGATACCGAAGCCCACGCCAAGGTCGGCTGAGCACTCTGCCCGCCTCTTGGGCGGGCAGCACCTTTACCAAGAAAACTGGCGCAAAAAGTCCGGCAAGCGCGCCAGGATTTCTCCCTTGTCAAAGAAGCGATCGGCCCG
Organism: Candidatus Igneacidithiobacillus taiwanensis; assembly: GCF_031962545.1. Taxonomy (NCBI): domain Bacteria; kingdom Pseudomonadati; phylum Pseudomonadota; class Acidithiobacillia; order Acidithiobacillales; family Acidithiobacillaceae; genus Igneacidithiobacillus; species Candidatus Igneacidithiobacillus taiwanensis. The sequence continues at coordinate 2,349 of NZ_JAVRKK010000016.1, read as the reverse complement.
CGCCGAACGCGCTTCTAGGCGCTGCTCCTCGCTTCCGCCATAACAAAAAATGGGTATATTGAGCTGATACTCGCGGCGAATCTCATCGATCACCGCCGGATCCACTGCCGAATCGTCGAGATCCAAGACCAGAAAACGATGCAAGAGAATTTCTTGCCAATCGTCAAAGTCCTCCACCCCAAGGGCCGCTGTCAGGGACCATTCCGGCGGCAAGCTCTTCCTCACCTCCGCTAGCATCGCTTCATCACTGCTCATCCAGATCAAGCGCTTGCGTAAACGGTCTTCGATGCTGGGCATACCTTTCTCCTGCTTACTGATGATCAGACCATACGGCGAGGGTTTCCAGACGCTGCTGCCAAAGGGCGGCTTGCGTACCCAGATACCCCTCGAACAACAACGGTAACATTGGCGATGCCGCCTCTATTCCAGTCAACGCCCAACAAAGCTCGGCGGGAAAGAGATTGCTGTCTACCGCGCGATACCGACCATCTTCCGTCCAAACACGCAGCCAGCCCTCGGGCCAATGCCGCTGCGTCAAGAAGGCGCTCGCCCGCAATTTGATGCCATCGCGCACCCGTCGCCGTCCTCGGCTCTCCCAGTCCACCGCCTCGAGCTCCTGGGCAGCAATCGCCTGCTGCTCCACTGGCCGCAAGGCATCGACTTCGATCTTCCAGCCCTCGGCCTGTAATATCTCCCGCCAGGCATGGGCCAACTGCGCATGGGAGGGAACGAGCACGCCCGCCTCCTCCCAAGTGAGCAAGGAGGCCGCGAGGGCGCGCTCCAGGGCTTGCCGAAAGTCTGGCGAGGGTGCCGCAACAGAATTACAAAAGGAGATCCAATCTCCCCGTAATAAAAAGCTGCCCGCCAGCACCACGCTGCTGCCCAAGCTTGCCGCGCCGGTGCTGCCAATCCGCTGCCCTGCACAGCGAAGCTCTTGCTCCGCCACCAGTTCCACATGCAGACCAAAGGCAGCATGGAGAGCACAGAGCGACGGGGCCAAGACTTCCAACCAATCCTCCGGGCGCCGCCGTACCGAGCTTGGGGTTGCCAGCAAAAAATAATTGAGATGCGCTGGCTCGATCCAGACCAAACCGCCGCCAAGGGGCCGCTGCACTACGATTAGATTTTTCTTGGCATTGCGATCCAATTCTGCGGCCGCCGTCTGCGCTGCACCGAGGCTCAGGTGCGCGTCGGCGGAGGCAAGTAGCAACCAAGGCGGATCTTCCGCCCGCCGCAGCTCCGCCAAGGCCTGATAGCTTTGGTGCAGCGCCAGTGCCGAGAGGTGACCAAGGTTGAGCCAGCGCAGCACCTGCTGTGATCTTGGCACCGCCAAGGGCATTACTCGCTACGGTCTTTGGGGCGATAGAAGGACGAAAAATAAAAATCGCGCTGATTCAGCTCTTCATGCCATCGGGCGCGGTCCTCCACCCCTTTTTGCATGATATCAGCCATGGCCATGGCTTGTTCCCCGTCGAGGATGAGAATGCCATCGATCAGGTCTTCGTCGAGCTCGATGAAATGTGCAGCCAGCCCAGTCAGTTCCTGGACGTGAACAAGGTATGCGGTGCAGGCAGGATCCTCCGGATCGAGGGGTGCCATTACCAGCCTACCCAAATAGGCCATACGGGCAAGTTGATTGAAACGGGGAATCTCGAGCTTTTTCCCCTTCTTATACTTGTTCAGTTCATTCTTGAGGGTACTGACATCGGCAATGGGAATGGTCTTCATGGGCTCCTCAGTTGGCCTACCGCCCGCCTAGTGTCTGGCTTGCCGGCCCGCGTTGCAAGTGCAGGCACAAAAAAAGGGAGGCTTGCGCCTCCCCCGGTACCCTGAGGAGGGGTATTAGAAGTCGTAACCAACCTGCAGACCGTAGGAATTTTCGGCCAAAGTCGAAGAGGCTGCCTGCTGCGGATCTCCAAGAGCGAAAGGCGCAGATCCCGGAGCCCCAGTCATGGTGTTACTAAACGCATGCATGTAAGCTTCCGTCAGCTTCCAACCCATACCCAACTTTTGCGTCGCACCGAAGGTGATCGCATTCTGTACGATGGCCGGGAAAATAGTGTTGGCAGCAATCGCCGCACTGGTGTTGGGGACCGGGTTGGAGCCCCAAGTATAACCAGCGCGAACCTGTAGCCAGTTATTGACATCATACTGGGTACCAAAGTTGGCTACCCACTGGTTTTGCCAATGCAGGCCAAGAGGAACGACACCCGTGCCTTGCCATGGCCCATAAATATTAAAATTGTTCAATGTGTTATGCCAGTTGATCCACTGCCCTTCGATACTCACCAACCATCGGGAGATTGGACGAATAGCGATGCCAAGCGCGATCTGCTGCGGATAGTTTAG
>NZ_JAVRKK010000015.1:0-37452 GCF_031962545.1 Candidatus Igneacidithiobacillus taiwanensis | reverse complement strand
GAGCAATATTGCGCTAGCGATTGGAGCCAAAAGAATCAAAATAATATAGCGAAACAGGCGGTGTAGAAAATGGTTTTTTTTCGGCATTCCCCAAATTGCATTAAAATGCCTTTCGACCTGCACAATCAATAACAAGGCAGTAAATATCAGGCCAATCAAGCCAAACCATCCCAAACTGGCACCACGAGCCGCAAGCACATTGAGCCAGTGGATGATGGTATCGCCCACTTGCGGAACAAAACTCTGAAAAACAATCCGCTCGACCAAAGGACGCTTATCCGCAGCAAAGCCAATCATATTCCAGAGACTGAAAACCACCGCCAACAGCGGCACAATGGCCAACAACGTGGTGTAGGCAAGGAGAGAGGCGCGATCCACACAGTCATCATGCCAAAATGACCATCCTGCACGCAGCAGGCGCAGCAGGATTCTTTTCCACCCCGGGCTATCTGGCTGCGGATACCAGCGGCTCACGCCAGACTTACCCTGACTACTCAGCAATTCTGGCATTTCTGTCGCGATGAAACAGGCGCCACTGTTGCACACTGGGTGCGGCTTTTTTCTGCCACAGCCAATACTGAAAACCCTCGATGAGCTCGGTCAATTGACGCAAGTTGCGTGTCTCTCGAGACGCTAGATAACCGACGAGGGCGCTGTCAAAGGCCGGGCCAAAACGGCGTGCGATAACCGCGATAAGCGCATGCAGTTGCTCTTCGCACGGATGTTCGAGCCGATACTGGGTAAAGCCGGCAAGCCTGCTTTCCCAATCTGGTAATCGCCACTGCGGGGGTGGGTGATTGCAACTAATGAGCCAGGGTAGGCCACGCTCCTGTCGCTCGTTGTACAGGCAGAACAGCGTCTCCTCTTTCTCTCGATTAGCCCAGGCGTCGACATTATCCAGGCAAAGGAAAGGGGCCGCGCGGCAGTCGAGGACCATTTCGGGAGTGGTCTCCCGGGCTCGGCAATCGATATAGGGAGCCCAAGCATCTTCACCAAAAGCCGCCCACAGCAGCCAATGGGTCTTGCCCATGCCAGGCTCTCCATAAATACAGAGGGGGTGCCTACCCGACTTCAACTGACGCAAGGCGAGCGATAATTCGTCTGCAAGGCCGGGAAGGTTGTCCACGCAGGGTGAATGCCTGGGCTGCAGCGGCAAGAGCTGCTGCCCCATGTGCTGAGTGGGAGTCATCATCCCCTATCGAACCGGCTGACTAACATGCTAGGGTCGAGTGTAGCAGCAGTCGCCAGTCCTCGGAACCGGATTTAACGGACCCGTATGTCGTTTGCAGGCCACACTGCCCGGCGACTACAATTTCAGCAGTTCACCCCACTCGGCTATAGGAGAGCACTAATGTCTGAATACACGGTACGGGAAGAACTCAAGCCCAGCGGCCTCGATGGCATCACCGATGAGCAAATCAATGACCATTGGGGTTTGTACAAGGGTTACGTCGCGCAAAGTAATGCCCTGCGCAAGGAATTGGAAGAGATGCGGGCAGCCGGCAAAGGGGCATCCCTCGCCTATGCCGATCGTCGGCGCCGCTTCGGCTTCGAGTACAATGGCATGGTCTTGCATGAGTATTACTTTGCCCAACTCAAGCCCGGTAGCAGCATGGATCATGCCCCGGGCTTCAAGGCCGCGGTGAGCGAGCAGTTTGGCAGCGCCGAGGCTTGGCATGAGGATCTGATGGCCGCGGCCAAGAGTCGCGGCATCGGCTGGGCAATCTGCTATTACGATGCCACTACGGGCCAGATCAACAATCATTTCGTTCAGTTGCACGAAGACGGCAATATCGGTGGCTTCAGCCCGCTGGTTGTGGTCGATGTTTTCGAACATGCCTACATGGTCGACTGGAAAGCCTTGGGTCGCGCCGATTACTTGGCCGCCCTGCACAAGAACATGGATTGGTCCGTGGTGGAAGCGCGCTACCAGGCAGCCAAGAGCGGCCAGGTCTTCAAGCGTTTTTAACCGATCAGCTCCGCTGCTTTTGGAAACCCGCAACCTCTGCGGGTTTTTTTTGGCTTGCCGCGGAGCGCATGGCTTCGTACCATCGCTTCATCACCATCCAGGAGTTTGCCATGGAGCCGAAAGACCCCCTCACCTATCAGCGCGCCGGTGTCGACATCGATGCGGGCAATCGGCTGGTGGAGCGTATCAAACCCCTGGCCCAGGGAACGCAGCGCCCGGAAGTGATCGGCGGCCTCGGTGGTTTTGGTGGGCTCTTCGCTCTGCCAGCAGGCTACCGCCAGCCGGTGCTCGTTTCCGGCACCGATGGTGTCGGCACCAAGCTCTTGCTCGCCCTGGAGGCAAAAAAGCATGATGGCATCGGTATCGACCTTGTTGCCATGTGCGTCAACGATATTCTCGTTTCAGGGGCAGAGCCTCTGTGGTTTCTCGACTACTACGCCTGTAGCAAGCTCGATGTAGAAGTAGCGGAGCAGGTGATTGCCGGCATCAGCGCCGGTTGCCAGCAGGCTGGCTGCGCCCTGCTGGGCGGCGAGACGGCGGAAATGCCGGGCATGTATCCCAGCGATCATTATGATCTTGCCGGTTTTGCCGTTGGTATCGTCGAACGCGACGCTATCCTCGATGGCAGCGCCTGTACCGCCGGCGATGCCCTCATCGGCATCGCCTCCTCCGGTCCCCACAGCAATGGCTACTCGCTGATCCGGCAGATTCTCGTGCGCGCTGGCGCCCATCAGCACCTGCAGATCGATGGCGAACCCCTCATCGACCTACTGCTGCGCCCAACCGAGATTTACGTGCGCGCCATTCAGGCCTTGCGCCAGCAGGTGACCGTGCATGCCCTGGCCCACATTACCGGCGGTGGTCTGACGGAAAACTTGCCCCGTTCCCTGCCTGCCGGGCTCGCCGCACATATCGATCCGCATTCCTGGCCACAACCCAGCATCTTCCGCTGGCTGCAGGAGCAAGGACAGGTAGAAGACGAGGAGATGCGACGCGTCTTTAACCTGGGCATCGGCATGGTCGCCATCGTCCCCTGGGCAGAGCGAGATCGCGCCCTACAAATTCTTGCAGACGCGGGTCACCGTGCCTATTGCATCGGCCAACTGGAAGCGGGGCCAGAAAAAAAGGTCGTCTATCTTGACTGAGCAGCGGCTGGTAGTTCTGATTTCTGGGCGCGGTAGTAATCTACGCGCCATTTACCAAGCCGTTGCCGATGGTCGCCTTCCGGCCCGCATCGTCGCCGTCATCGCCAACCACGACAAGGCCGCGGGGCTTACCTGGTGCCAAGAACATGGTCTACCCACGGCAATCGTCCCGCATCGCAATTTCCCTGATCGTGAAAGCTTCGATCGGGTGCTGGCGGCAGAAATCGATCGTCACCGGCCCGACTGGATCATCCTCGCCGGCTTCTTGCGTCAGCTCAGCAACGGCTTTGTGGAGCGCTACCTGGGCCGACTGGTCAACATTCATCCCTCGCTGCTTCCCGCCTTTCCCGGCTTGCATACCCATGCCCGCGCCCTGGCGGCGGGGGTTCGCTGGCACGGCGCCACGGTGCATTTTGTGACCCCGGAACTCGATGCCGGACCCATCATCAGCCAAGGTATTCTGCCCGTTTTGGCCGAGGACAACGCCGAGGCGTTGGCGGCGCGAGTGCTGGCTTTAGAGCATCGGCTCTACCCACAAGCGTTAGGATATCTCCTCGACGGTAGTTGTGTGCTCGACAATGGGCGCACCCTGTGGCGGCGAGGATACTCGAGCCCGGAATGGCTAGGCATCAACCCCGAGCGGCTGATATGAGCGCCCGCCTTGGCATCGTCATTGTCGGTTCCGAGATCCTGCTTGGCAAACGCGAAGACTGCCACTTTGCCCGCACCCGTTCCCAAGCCCTCGCGCGTGGCTACGAAATCGGCTGGAGTTTGCTCGTGGCCGACCGTTGGGACGATTTGCTCGCCCAATACCGCTGGGCCTTTGCCCAGGACTGCCCCTTTTTCTCTTTCGGGGGCCTTGGCGCCACCCCCGACGACCTTACCCGCGCTGCTGCCGCCGCCGCCCGCGATCTGCCCCTGCAGCAGCATCCCGAAGCTGCCGCTCTGATTCGTCAACGCTTTGGGGCGGGTGCGGAGCCCATCCGCATTCGCATGGCCGATTTGCCCGCGGGCGCTCGCATCATCCCCAACCCAGTCAATCAAGTGCCGGGATTTCAGCTACACAACGGCTATTTTTTCCCCGGCTTTCCGCAGATGGCGGAGCCAATGAGCGATTGGGTACTGGAGCGAGACTTTCCTCGCCGTACGCCGGCAAAACAACTACGCGTCGTATTGCTGGGCGAGAAGGAAAGCGACTGGGTGGAATTCATGGAATGTTTCTGCGCCACGCATCCGCAAATCGAGTTCTCCAGCCTGCCGAGCTTTCGCGCCGAGGGAACGCAAATCGAAATCGGTTTACGCGGCGAGGCTACGGCTCTGGGCGCCGCCTGGTCTGCCTTGGCCACCGAATTGTCCACTCGCGGCACCCGCTGGCAGGAGCTGGAGATCCCGCCGGAGCTGCAAAACTCCAGTAGCGAATGAGCGCTGAGAAAGCGACCCGCAGCGAGTGGCATTTTTGGCATCCAGAACACGGCGCCTTTGGCGAGGGACCGCTACTCGCTCTGCTGGGAGCATTGATCGGGATCCTTACCGGTGTCGGCGCCGTCGCTTTCCATTACCTGCTCATCATCGTCCATAACATCACCCTGTATGGCACGTGGAGCTTGCAAGGAGAAATCCAAGGCCGACCGTCGCCGTGGTCCTGGGCCTTGCCCCTGGTGCCTACCCTTGGCGCGCTGCTGGTGGTGTTTTTGGCGCGGCGCTATGGTTCGGACATTCAGGGCGCAGGTGTAACCCAAGTACTGGAGGCGGCGCACTACCGCGACGGGCATATGCCGCGCAACCTTGCTCTGCTCCGCCCCCTGGCCACTGCCATTACCATTGGTACTGGCGGTTCCGCGGGACGAGAGGGGCCCGCCATGCAGTTTGGCGCCGCCATTACCGCCTGGCTCAACAGCCTGTTTATCATACCTACCCATCGCCGCATCCATTTACTCGGTTGCGGCGTCGGAGCAGGCATTGCGGCGGTTTTCAATGCCCCCCTGGGGGGCTGGTTTCTGGCCATGGAAATCATCGTCCCCGATTGGCGTCCGTGGACCATCCTCTCCACCCTGATCGCGACCATCAGCGCCAGCCAAATTACCGAGTTATTTTTTGGTGATTTCCATTTGCTGCCAATGGTACCGGCAGCGCTCATCAATCAGGCCATGCATCTGCCGCTCTTTATCGCTCTCGCCGCGCTCAACGCCGGTGCCGCCATCCTCTTTATCGCAAGCCTCACTTTTACCGCTCAATACAGCGAAAAATGGATTACCAACAACTATCTACGCCATGCCCTGGGGATGTTTCTGGTCGGCCTGTTATTGCTTCTTGCCTTTCGTCTCACTGGTCATTATTACCTGATTGGCGGCAGTTACGCCGGTATTGGAGACATTCTTAGCGGGCAGCTGCAGGCGGGGGAGATCCTCTTACTGCTTCTGCTCCTAAAGCTCGTAGCGACCAGTCTGACGATTGGTTCCGGCGGCTCTGGAGGGATTTTCTCTCCTTCTCTCTTCCTTGGCGCGAGCATCGGTAGTCTGTACGCTGGACTACTCCAGGGCTGGCACCTCCTACCCGGACAGCTCACCGGTTTGTTTGCGCTTTGTGGTATGGCGGGCATGGTCTCCGCCACTACTGGTGCCCTGCTAAGCGCGCCGGTCATGGCCGTCGAGCTGACCGGCAGCTACGATGCGCTGCTCCCCGCCATGCTGACGTCTGTGGTCGCCTTTGCCGTACGGCGCATGCTGCTGTCGGCAAGCATCTATACCCTCCCCTTGCGCCGCCACGGCGAGGACGTTCCGGAAAACCATTACGTCCTCGAAAAACCGAGTAAAACCGAATAGGGTGTATTCTAGCAAAACAAAATCGAGCTTGGCGGGTGACTAGGAGACCAGAGGAATGGCGAAAAAAGGCGGTTGGGGATTGGGTATTGCTGCGGCACTGGTAGCCGTAGGTGCATTAGCCTTCTTTACCATGCATCGCGCACCCACCCCCGCCCGCCCTGCCAAACCCAGCAAAGCGGCGCCTGTACCAGAAGCTCGTACAGCCACGGTTGCATTGGGCAGCTACGGATCGGTGGTGCATCGCAATGGTCAGGAGCTTGCCTTGCAAATCCGACCGCTGGCCGTAGTCGAAGGACCACGGCAGGCGGAACTGCCGCGCCTCAACGGACCCCAAGAGCAAGAACGCATCGGCAACGTTTTTCTGCGCTTTCCCGCCCTTGCCGACTTGGCCAGTAGTCAGCAGCTGCAACAGCAGCTCGCGCTGGAGATAGAAACCTCGTTGAACGCGGAACTGCAGGCGGAGCATTCGCCTTGGCGTATCCGGCAGCTACACCTTCGGCCTAGCCTCGGGCCTGTTCCCGCCGGCGACTGAGACCGAAGCAACATTCGGCTAGCTTTTGCGTTGCATCACGATGCCCAACCCAAGGCCGAGAGAGGCAAGGAGCAGGGTCAGGACGACGCCATATAACCAGGGCTGCTGATCCGCATATTTGGCGATCCACTCCTCCACTCCCACCTGCTGCACGTCGATGGTTTGGTGGCTCTGCGCCAGTACTTTGCCCTGATTGACCAAATAGACATCGAGATCATAGCTGCCCAGTGGCAGTGAGGCGGGTAATTGGAGGTGCGCCGAGAAGAGGCGGCCGTCCTGTATCCGGACCCCGGCGGGATTGAGCCGATACGCACCCTGTTTTTCCTTGGCGGCAAGAACCGCCGCCCGCCATGCGGCGGCATCCTTTGGCAAAGGTTCGTACTTGGCATCTTTGAGGATACTCTCAGGATCGAGCCCAAGGCGAGTTCTCTCCGCGGCCGGCAAAATCTGCTCCAAAGGCCGGGAGGAAAGGATCTGCAGCACGCCAGGAAAGTGACTGACGGTAACCTTCTGTCCAGTAATCCATAGCGGTCCCATTTGATTTTTCTGCGTTACCGCCACTGCCGCATCGGGCGAACGCAGCACCACAATGACTTGGCCAGGATGCGATAAAGCGCCGAAAATGAGCAGATCGCGGCCACGAAAACGACTGGTGACGTCTACCTTGTCGTTCCCAGTACCAAGGACCAGGCTAGGCGCCGCCGTCGCTGCTCGCGCGGCAATCGGTAAAACAAACGCTGGCAACAGCAGGAGTGTGAGTAAGCCAAAGAGCCGCATAGGGTTCCGCATCACAGCACCTGCACGACTTGGAAGACATTTTCTGGCGGAATTACCAGTCCCAAACCCATCTTCACCGCGACCGCAACAACCACCAGAGCCAGTACCAGCCGCAGCTGCTCACCGGGCATACGCGCTCCCAGGCGGGCACCGAATTGGGTGCCAAAAATGGAGCCGAGAACCAGGGCCAAGGCAAGATAGGGGTCCACGGCATGATTCATTCCTGCTTGTAGGATGCCCACTTCGGCAGTGGTAAAAAGAAGCTGAAAGAGCGACGTGCCAATGACGACCTTGGTTGGCATTTTGAGCACATACAGCATGATGGGCACCATCACGAAGCCACCGCCCACCCCCATCAGCGCCGTCAAGATACCTACGGCAATCCCAAGGCCAAGAGGCACGAGCAGCGAGGTGCGCAGATCCGAAACCGGGAAATTCATCTGCCACGGCAAACGATCCGTCCAAGAGGAGCCCTTCTCTTTCGCTGGCTTGGCCTTCTTCTTACCACGCACGGCCGTCAGCGCCTCTATCAACATGGAGATGCCGATGAAGCCCAGAAGCCCCACGTAGAGAAAAGTCACCACAAGACCAAAATGACCACTCCGCTCCAGGATCTTGGCCACATGGACACCGAGCAAGCCGCCGCTCCAACTGCCGATGAGAAGGACGAGGGCCATGCGCATATCGACATTGCCCATGCGCCAGTGGGAGTAACTGCCAATCGCCGACGCCCCGACGATTTGCGCCGCGCCCGTCCCTACCGCGATCAGCGGCGGCACACCGACAAAGATGAGCAGGGGAGTGATCAAAAAACCGCCCCCCACGCCGGTCAGACCGGAGAGGAACCCGACCAGGAGACCAAAACTCACAATCATGGCGATGTTGATGTCCATATGGGCGATCGGCAGGTAGATCTCCACCTTCAGCCCTCCTTGTCGTCGGTGATGGGGGCGATTTGGGCAATTCCAGCGCAGATCTGCCCCTCCAGGGCATCCGCAGGTACGGTAAGGACCGGAACCCGAAGGCTCATACTCAGCTTGGCCCCCAGGTCGCCCAGGGCATGGGGCAAACCGCGAGGCTTACTCTCGGTACCAAAACCCTGGCGCCCCACCACCACCATGATAATCTGCGGATCACTAGCGACGATTTTCGGAATCTCGACTTCCGGAACACCGGTAGCGATGAAATATTCCGGCATCTGCAGGCCACAAGCGGCATGGATTCGCTCCGCCACGCCTTGCAGGGTACCCTCAGCCTCTGCCCGCGCCTCTTCCATCAAGCGCTCACGCAGCCCGCCGGAAAACAAGCCGCTGCCGAAACCAAGAGGGCCTCGCGGGACTTGCAATACCGTCACCAAGCCCAAGCGCCCGGAAAGAAGTTTTGCAAAACGGGCTGCCACCCCCGCTGCCACCAAGGCGTTTTGGGATCCGTCCACCGCAGCCAATACGAGATGTTCCGTCATCGTCACGCCCCATCAGAATTTGCGCGCAATCATACCGAAATCGCATCGCCTTTGTCGATGCAGGGTACACCGGGGCTGAGTTCTCGGCTATAAAACGCTAGAATGCGAAAAACGACGCGAGGAAATCATGAAAGAATTCGACATCGTCATTATCGGTAGTGGTCCCGGAGGCTATCGGGCGGCGGTTCTCGGCGCTCTGCGCGGCAAAAAGGTTGCCATTATCGAGAGGGGTACCTGGGGTGGTACCTGCCTCAACCGCGGTTGCGTACCCAAAAAGGACTGGCACGAAAGCGCCCGCTGGATCGAAAACAGTCGCCACTTTGCCAAGCGCGGCATCGTCGGCCCGGCCCTGCGCGGCGATATGGCACAGGCTTGGCAGCACCAGCGCAAGGTGGTCGAAACCGTGCGCGAGAGCTATGTCGACTATCTCAAACGCTTGGGCGTGGCGCTCTACCAAGGCACCGGCAGTTTTCTCGACGCGCGCCGCATCCGCATCGACAGCGATGGCCATAGCGAGGAAATCGGCTGCGAAAACAGCATCATTGCCACCGGCTCTTTGCCGCATCTGCCAAGCGCGGCAAAATTGCAGGCGGGCAAATTGCTACACAGCGATATGCTTTTTGATGATGGCGTACCGACTGGTGACCGCGTCATCTTGGTTGGCGGCGGCGTCATCGGCACCGAATTCGCCTATATTTTCACGCAGCTTGGCAAAGAGGTGCGCTGGCTCTGTAATTCAGCACCCCTTTCGCATACCCGCTATTCCGAGCAGTCGCGAGATGTGCTGGAAGAGGCACTACAGGAGCTCGGCATCGAGCCGCGTCTAGGATTTCGCGTGGCGGACAGCGGCGTCGATGGCGACCAGGCTTGGGTCAGCAACGAGCAAGGCGAGCGCGAACATGCAGACTGGGTGCTCTTTGCCACCGGGCGGCGTGCCCACACCGCCGATCTCGGCCTCGAGAACACCGCCGTGGTCTTGGATGAGAAAGGTTTTGTGCAAACCGACGAAACGCTGCAAACGGCAGAGCCGGGTATCTATGCCATCGGTGATGTTGTTGGCCCCTACATGAATGCCAACCAAGCGCTGGCGGATGCCACCATCGTCATCGACAACATCCTCGGTGCCGAGAGGCAGCGCGAGCCACTCTGGGTGCCGGAACTCGTGTACTCGGCCGTCGAGCTGGCGCGGGTGGGCATGGACGATGAGCAGGCCGAAGATGCCGGCTTTGAACCCGCCGTTGGCTTTGCGGCTTTTGAGACCTCGCCCCGGGCTCTCGGTCAGGACGATACCCGCGGGTTTGTGCGGTTGCTTGCCGATATGGACAGCGGCGAGGTCTTGGGCGGCGAAATCGTTGGCCACGAAGCGGGCGAACTCATCGCCCTCCTCGCCCAAGGCGGCGACCGCGACAGCCTTTTACGACGGATCGCGCAGGCGCCGGTCAACCACCCCTCGCGCGCCGAAGAGTTGCTCAACGCCACCGAAACCCTGGCTGCGCGCTGGGGTTTGGGCGAGTTCGTCTTTGGCGATTAAGGCGCGGTAATCAGAACCTCGGCCAGGAAGCTACGGGCATCATCGATCTCCTCGGAGATGATGCCATGGGCGATGGGGTAGTCGTGGCGCTGTACTCGGAAGCCGTGGCTGCGTAGGATTTCCTCCCCAAGCTGGGCGTAGCGCAGGGGGAGAATGTCGTCTTGGGTACCGTGCCCCCAGAAAATAGCGGGGGCGCCGGCAATCGCCTCGGGAGTCTGCCGGCGCAGGGGCAGGTAGCCGCTAAAAGCGAGGATCGCCCGCGCCGGTAGCAGCGCCCGGGTACCCAAATAGAGCGATAAGGCCGCCCCCTGAGAGAAGCCTCCCAGCAGCAGATTCCGCCCCGGTAGCAAAGGCAGGAGCAAGCGCTGCAGCCGCTCCGCCATGGCTGCCAACCCGGTCTCGTCCTCTGCCGAGTCCGGTCCCAAACCGTACAGGTCATACCAAGCAGGCATCACATAGCCACGGTTGAGATGCACCGGCCGCTGGGGGGCATCGAGGGCGATCAAGTGGAGCTTCTTTTCCACATCGATGGCCTCACCCACTGCCTGCATATCCGACCAGTGCGCCCCCAGACCATGGAAAAGCACCAGTATGGGTGCACGCGCCGATGCCGAGGGCCGCTGCCAAAAGCCCTCGGGCCAATGCAGGGGTAAGAGGAGGGATTCAGGCACTGCCGACATGGGAGGTTTCCTCCGTCAAAGACTCCAACTTACGATATAAGGTACGCTCGCTAACGCCAAGGGCGCGCGCCAGACTGCGCCGGTCGCCGGCACAGGCCTCCCGCGCCCAGAGCAAGTAGCGCTGCTCCAATTCGGCAAGGGGCACCAGCGAGGAAAAGGTGGGAGCCTGCGCTGCAGCCTTTGGCTGTGCGCTTGCCGTCGACTTTGCTTGCAGGTTGCTCGGAAGATGCTCCGGCAGAATCCAGATATCGTCGGCAAGCAGCGCCGCACGCTGCAGAATATTGCGTAACTCGCGGACATTGCCCGGGAAATCGTGAGCCAAGAGCAATGCCTCGGCGTCGGCGGAAAGTTGCAGACGATCGAAGCCCAACCGATGCAGCAGGGTCTTGGCCAACTGTGGGATGTCCTCCCGGCGCTCGCGCAAGGGCGGCAGAACGATAGGAAAGCCACTGATGCGGAAGTACAAATCTTGGCGAAAGGTACCTTCCCGACTCATCGCCTCGAGATCGCGATGGGTGGCCGAGATGAGACGGAATTGCGACTGTATCGGCTCCACGCCCCCCACCCGCCGGAAGGTTCCAGTCTCCAACAGGCGCAGCAGTTTCACCTGCAAGGACAGTGGGATGTCCCCAACCTCATCGAGAAACAGGGTACCGCCATTGGCTGCTTCGGCAAGGCCGATCTTACGGCTCTGCGCGCCGGTGAAGGCACCCTTCTCGTGGCCAAAGAGTTCACTCTCGAAGAGGGTCTCGCTCAAACCCGAACAGTCGAGAACCACGAATGGGCCCTTTGCGTGTGCGCTGGCTTGGTGGATGGCCGCTGCTGCCAATTCCTTCCCGGTTCCCGACTCCCCCAACAGCAGAATGGGAATCTCGCTTGGCGCGGCGCGATGAAGGAGACGCTGGAGTTCTTCCATGGCGGGCGAATGGCCAACAAGACCAGCGGCATCGCCGCTGCGGGTTGCCACGGGTTGCAAGAGCTCCAAAAAATAGCGGGGCTTCCCCTCGGCATTGCGGATGGGAAAAAGGTCGATGCGCAGGGCGCGCTGCCCGTGCATGTGCACCACGTGCTGGGCATCACTATGGAGTTGGCAGCGCTCCAACGGGCAGTCGTTGCCTGCCTCCTCACAGCCCATTCCTGCCGCCGCAAGGATCTCGTTGCAGAGCCGGCCCTGCAGCGGCTTACCGTCGCCAAATTGCTTGCGATAGGCCTGATTGGCAGCCAAGACCTGGCGGTTGGCCTCGAGCAATACCGCCGGGGTGGCAAAGCAGTCCAGCAAAGATGTCAATTCTGGGCGCAGCTGATGCATGAGAACCTCCGGAGCACTCTCTGCCAATTTTAGCAGAACATTTACGCATAACTGTCAAATTTGGCAGCCAACCTTACCCATCCCCTCGGCATATTGCCCCAGAACACCTGCCAACCCCGCAATAATACAGGACTAGAGCAAAGAAGAGTACAAGCTCCGTTTTTGGCACATCCTTTGCTCGAATGTGGGGGAAGTGTGCAGGAGGATCCCATGATTTTTCGCCAACTCTACGAAAGCAAGGAAAAACAGCTCGCGTATGTACTGGGCGACCCGGTGACCCGCGAAGCGGTAGCCATCGACCTGCGCCTTGGCCACCTGGGTGAGGCGCAAGAATTTTTGCAGCGTCGTGGTTTGCGCTTGCGCTTTGTTTTGCAGACACATTGGGAGCCGGAGCAGCGGCAGGCTGCCCTACTATTACGGGAGCAATCGGGAGCGAGGATTCTCGCCCAAGAGAGCATCGACGACAGCGCCGTCGACATGCGCATTCGCCACGAGGATCTGCTCTATTTCGGCGAGGAAAGCCTGCGCGTGCTGCATACTCCCGGTCTCACCCCATGCGCTGTGATGTACCACTGGGAAGATCGCATCTTTACCGGCGAAACGCTGCTTGCCGGCGGTTTTCCCAGCGCATTGGGAAAAGCTCGCGGCAGCGCCCTACGCAGCCAGTTGCAGCGTATCTTCGCGCACCTGCCCGACGAAACCCTGGTCTACCCCGCACGCGAAAGCCGTGGGCGGCGCTTGGGAAGTCTGGAGGAACTGCGACGCCATTGGTCACGCTCCGGCGACCCCGGTTTGTTCACCCGCTGTACCCAATACCTACAACACGAAGCCGTAAAAAAGAGCCCGGCGACATCCACGGACGAGCCCCAACAACGTCTCGTCTCCGGCCCTGTTTTGTTGTGATAGGAGGTAAACCATGGATATGATCATCAATCCGACGGTAGTCGAGCTGTCGCGCCTGCAGTTTGCGCTAACCGCTCTCTACCATTTTCTCTTCGTCCCTCTCACCTTGGGGCTCACCTTCATTTTGGCGACCATGGAGACCGTCTATGTGGTCACCAAGAAGCCCATCTATAAGGAAATGACCCAGTTCTGGGGCAAACTCTTCGGTATCAACTTTGCGTTGGGCGTGGCTACCGGCCTCACCATGGAGTTCGAGTTTGGCACCAACTGGTCCATGTACTCCCATTTCGTGGGTGACATTTTTGGCACACCGCTGGCAATCGAAGGACTCATGGCCTTCTTCACGGAGTCTACTTTCGTTGGTGTCATGTTCTTTGGTTGGGATCGCATCTCCCCCAAAGCCCATTTGGTGGTTACGTATTTGGTAGCCCTGGGCTCCAACCTCTCGGCGCTGTGGATCCTCATTGCCAACGGCTTCATGCAGGATCCCCAGGGCGGCACCTTTGATCCCAATACCATGCGTATGCAGTTCACCAGCTTCGTGGGTTTGATCTTTAACCCCGATGCCCAGGCCAAATTCGTCCATACCTCCATTGCCGGCTTCGTAACCGGTTCGATGTTCGTGATGGCAGTCTCGGCCTACTATCTGCTCACCAAGCGGCATCGCGACCTCGCCCTGCGCTCCTTCCGCATCGCCAGCATCTTCGGGGTCATCTCCACTGTTGGCGTCATCACCCTCGGCGATGCCTTGGGCTACATCGTCGCCCACTCCCAGCCGACCAAGCTGGCTGCCATGGAAGCGATCTGGGAGACCGACCCCAATCCGGTTTCTGCTCCCTGGAACCTGATCGCCCTCCCCGACCAAGAGGCGCAGAAAAATATCTTTGAAATCGGTATTCCCTATGTGCTGACCCCCTTGCTCACCCACTCCGAAACCCAGGTCATTCCCGGCATTCGGCAACTCGAGCAAGATGCCAAACCCAAGATCGAGAATGGTATCAAGGCAATGATTGCGCTGAAGGCCTACAACGCGGATCACAACGACACCGCTGCCTTGGCTACCTTCAAGCAGTACGAGAAGGACATGGGTTATGGCTTCTTGGCCAAGCAATTCGCCCCTGACCAGGATCTCGCCAAGGTCGATGCCAGCAACTTGCCGAGCGTCCTCGACAAAACGGCCAAGGCCACCATTCCCAACGTTTGGGTAGAATTCTGGGCCTTCCGTCTGATGGTCGCAGCAGGCTTCGCTATGCTGGTTCTCTTTGCTTTCGCTGCCTACTACAGCCTGAAGAATCAAATCGAGCGGCATCCCTTGCTACTGAAACTGGCCATGTGGAGTGTGATCTTGCCCTGGGTGGCAAGTGAGTTTGGCTGGATCACCGCCGAAAATGGCCGTCAGCCCTGGACCGTCTATGGCTGGTTGCCGACCTTCGTTTCCGCCTCCAGTCATTCGGTAGGCTATATGATCTTCTCCCTCATCGGCTTCGTGCTGCTCTACAGTAGCTTCATCATTGCCGAGCTCTACCTGATGTTCAAATTCGCCCGCCTGGGACCGCAGGAGCATCATGGCCACGATGAAGGCGCTACGGTGGGGGGTGGAATGGCCGGCAAGCCTGCCTTTGCCAAGCCCAGCCTGGATCGTCGTTGAGTTCACTGGCGGGGCTTCCGCCCCGCCCAGAAGGAGTAACACACAATGGATACCTATGTTTTCTTGAAAGTTTTGTGGTGGCTACTCTTGGGCGTGCTGCTCATGGGTTTGGCCATCATGGTGGGAATGGACATGGGAGTCGGCGCTCTCATGCGCTTCGTCGGCAAAAACGATGCCGAACGACGCACTGCCCTCAATATCGTTGGCCCACACTGGGACGGCAACCAGGTTTGGTTCATTCTTGGTGGTGGTGCCATTTTCGCCGCCTTCCCCAGCCTCTATGCCACTTCCTTTTCGGTCTTCTATATCGTCATGATCTTGCTCCTGTTCAGCATGATCATGCGGCCGGTGGCCTTTGAATATCGTTCCAAAGTACCGGCCGAACGCTGGCGGGAAACTTGGGACTGGACCTTTCTAATCTCCGGGGCCCTGCCGATGATCATCTACGGCGCCGCCATCGGAAACATCCTTCAGGGTGTTGGCTTTCACTTTGGCTGGGATGGTCAGTACTACCAGACTGAGTCCTTCCTCTCCTATCTGCTCAACCCCTTCGCGATTCTCTGCGGGGTGCTGGCCCTGAGCATGGCCCTGTATCAGGGTGCCGCCATGCTGATGATCCGCGGGACTGATCCCATCTACAGCCGAGCCAAGAAGATCGGTTCGGCAGCTGGGCTGATCAGTGCGGTGCTCTTCATTGCCGGCGGCTTCTGGGTTTCGGGCATGGAAGGTTATGTGTTGCACAATGCCAATCCAGCCATGCCGGCCAATATCTCCGCGGCACAAGATGTCAGTCGCGAGGTTGGCGCCTGGCTACGCAACTACGGAGCCAATCCCATCCTCTGGCTCGTCCCTGCCCTTGGCGTACTGGGCATGGTGGCCGGTTCTTTGGCTATGCGTGCGGGTAAGGCAGCTCTTGCTTGGTGGTTGGGAGCTCTGGCCTGGATCGGCATTTTGGGTACCGTCGGCGTCTCCATGTTCCCCTTCCTGATGCCCTCCAGCGACAATCCTGCGCAAAGCATCACCGTCTGGAATGGTACTGGCAGTGAATATAATTTGGTGTGGATGACCATTTTCACCGTCATCTTTGTCCCCACCATTTTGTCGTATACCACTTGGTGCTTTCGCGTCATGCGCGGCAAGGTGAAAAGCCCTGCCGCACAAGACGATCATGCTTATTGAGGAGCTACGACCATGAAAGGATTCACGACCTTCATCGTTGGTGCCGTCATTCTTGGCCTCGCCTTGTTCTTGTCGGTGATCTTGGGAGATTACGGCCCCTGGTATTTCGCTTGGCTCATCGGGACAACCATGATCGTCCTCGTCTCCGCTGCTGGTGCTGCCATGTTCGACAGCCAGGATGAGGAACTCAAGCAACAAGGTATCTCGGAACGCTAGGAGGATTCACCCATGCATCTCGAAGATTTTATTTTCTTTTTGCCCTTCATTTACATGAGCATTGCTGGCGTCATGTATCTGTACACCCGCAAGCGCTTCAAATAAAAGCGCGCACTGCGGTATGCTGGGGGCCCCTATTGGGGCCCCTTTTTTCTTGGAGGAATGCATGCCGCCCTTTGCCATCTGGCAGTTTTTTCACCTCTTCGCTCTCCTCTACTGGGTAGGTGGTTTGGTCTTTCTGGGTTTTTATCTGCTCCCGCGCTGGTCGCAGCTGCAACCGAGTCCACAAGCCTGGCAGGTCCTGCAGAAGATCCTTGCGGGGTTTTCCCTCGCCGGCATCTTTGCCGCGCTTCTCCTGCTCATCAGCGGCTATGCCATGGTTTTCAGCATGGGGGGCTTTGCTGCTCTGGGCGTGGATATCTGGCTCATGGTGGTCCTCGGGACAATCGCGGCTCTCGGCGCCTTTCACCTCTATTTTGCTGCAGGCAAAAAACTGCAACGGGCCATAGAGAACCAAGACGTTACTGCGGCACAAACAGCAGCGGCCAAGTACGGGCGCTTTGCCCGGTTCTTGGCCGTGTTGTCCTTCGTGCTGACCCTGATTGGGGTCCTTGGCGTCTACCTCTGAGCTTCCAGGCTCAGGATTGCAGATAGATATTTTTTCCCAATCGCTGAAAATCCTGCGCCTTTTCTTCCATCCCCTGGCGGGCGTAGTCCTGCAAATCCTGGGTGATTTTCATCGAGCAGAAATGCGGCCCGCACATGGAGCAGAAATGGGCAAGCTTGGCGCCCTCCTGGGGTAGGGTCTCATCGTGGTAGCCCTGTGCCTTTTCTGGATCGAGGCCGAGATGGAACTGATCCGCCCATCGAAACTCGAAGCGCGCCTTGGAAAGGGCGTTGTCTCGTACCTGGGCTCCCGGATATCCCTTGGCAAGGTCGGCGGCATGGGCCGCAAGTTTGTAAGCCATGACGCCCTCCCGCACATCGTTGCGGTCGGGCAAGCCCAAATGCTCCTTGGGGGTCACGTAACAAAGCATAGCGGTGCCGTACCAACCAATCTGGGCAGCCCCGATGGCGCTCGTGATGTGGTCATAGCCGGGGGCGATGTCGGTGGTCAGCGGCCCAAGAGTATAGAAAGGCGCTTCAAAACAATGTTGTAGCTCCTCTTCCATGTTGGCGCGGATACGCTGCATGGGCACATGGCCAGGACCCTCGATCATCACCTGCACGTCGTGCTGCCAAGCAGTCTTGGTCAATTCGCCCAGGGTATGCAGCTCGGCAAACTGCGCCTCGTCGTTGGCATCGGCAATCGAACCCGGCCGCAGACCGTCGCCCAGGGAGAAGCTGACGTCGTAGGCCTTCATGATCTCGCAGATCTCGGCAAAATGGGTGTAGAGGAAATTTTCTTGGTGATGCGCCAAACACCACTTGGCCATGATCGAACCACCGCGAGAGACGATACCCGTGAGACGATTTGCCGTGAGCGGGATATAGCGCAGCAGTACACCGGCGTGGATAGTAAAGTAATCCACCCCCTGCTCTGCCTGCTCGATAAGGGTATCGCGGAAGAGCTCCCAGGTGAGTTCCTCGGCCTTGCCGTCCACCTTTTCCAGCGCCTGGTAAATCGGCACGGTGCCAATGGGGACGGGGCTATTGCGCAAAATCCATTCGCGGGTTTCATGGATGTGCTTGCCGGTGGAGAGATCCATGACCGTATCGGCGCCCCAGCGAATGGCCCAGACCATCTTGTCCACTTCCTCGGCAATGGAGCTGGTGACTGCGGAGTTGCCGATATTGGCATTGATCTTGACCCGAAAGTTACGACCGATGATGGTCGGTTCTAGCTCCGGGTGGTTGATGTTGGCGGGGATGATCGCCCGTCCGGCGGCAATTTCTTCACGAACGAATTCTGCCGTGTAGCGCTCGGGCAATCGGGCGCCCAAACTCTCCCCGGCGTGGGCACGAAAGAGCTCCGGATGACTAGCCCGTAAGGCGTCGCGATGCTCATTCTCGCGAATGGCGACAAACTCCATTTCTGGCGTGATGATGCCGAGGCGTGCCGCATGCAACTGAGTAACGTTGGCTCCCGCAGCTGCTCGACGAATTTCCGGGCGCCGCGGAAAACGAATCGCATCGGTGCGCGGATCGTGCAAACGCTCTCGCCCAAAGGCCGAGGAAGGCTCCTGACGAACCTCGACCTGACTCGGCAATACCCAGCGCCAGCCCCAACGCTGGGCTGGCAGACCAGCGCGAATATCGATCTGGGCATCGGGATCGGTATATGGACCGCTCACGTCATAGAGGGGGATGGCCGGGTTGGCAAGCAAGGTACCATCGCGCTGGCGGGTTGGCGTTTGCGAGACTTCTCGATACGGAACCCGCAGTTCCGGATATAGCACGCCCGATTCATAGCGCTTGTTGGAGCCGGGAATGGGTCCGGTAGTGACTTCCCACTGCGCGGGAAGGGATAGATCCTGGGGTTGGGTTGCCATGGCGTCGCTCCTGCTCTAACGGTCGCGAACGCCAGGAGATGGCCGCTTCCCTACGCCGGTCTGAACCGGATCAGGTTCCAAGGGTACTTCTCAGCCCCGGTCGGGACGCCCCTAGCGTTCACAGAAGGCTCCAGCATAGTATCGTTGGGCCGAATAAAGCAAGAGCACTACTGCATCGGCGCCAATGTGCAAGACATTGGCAGAGCTTGTAGTAAGCAGCTACCATGCCCCTCATGGCACTCGACATTCATGAACCTCTGCGCCTGCGTAGCCGGCGGGAGTTTTTTTGGCACCAGCTGCGCTACGTTGGCGCCGGTACGGGCTTTTTGCTGTTTTCCCTGTCCATCGGCATTCTTGGTTATCACTTTCTGGCGGGCATCGACTGGATCGACAGCCTGCTCAACGCCAGCATGATCCTGAGCGGTATGGGACCGGTTTCCAGTTTGCACGGAACCGTCGCCAAACTATTTGCGAGCGTCTATGCCCTGTACTCGGGAGTGGTGTATCTCGCGGTTTCGGCGGTATTGCTCTACCCCTTGGTGCAACGACTCTTAAAAATCTTGCACTTGCAGGCGCTGAACACCGCCGCAAGCAAGCACGCTCGCAGTCAGCTCAAGCAAGAAGAATAGGCGCCGCCGGGCAAACACTACGCTTCCCAAATCAAGCCATCGTAGGCCGGGGCGATTCCTGGCGGTAGGCTCGCCTGCAACTGGTAGAAATCAAGGTCATGGGTCATGTGTGTAAGCAGGGTTTGCCGCGCTCCGATGCGGGCGGCAATGGCAAGCGCCTCCTGCAAGTTCACATGGGTAGGATGTTCTTCCTCGCGCAAGCAATCGAGAATCAGCAAGTCGAGGTCGCGCAGAAGGGCGTAACTCGCCTCGGGAATGGTCTTAAGATCGGTAAGATACGCTGCAGCTCCAAAACGGTAGCCATAGATGGGCAAATTGCCATGCAGGACCGGAATCGGCAAAAGCTCTAGCGACCCTAGCCGCTGCGCGGAGGTGATGGTGGTCATCGATAGCGAGGGCTTGGCCCAGCCGGGATCGGGCGGCAAGAAACAATAGCGAAAACGCGCCTCGAGCTCCGCTGCGGTGCGCTCGTCGGCAAAGCAGGGAATCACCCGTTTGTTGAGAAAATTGAGGGCGCGCAGGTCGTCGATGCCGTTGATGTGGTCGGCATGAAAGTGGGTGTAGAAGACGGCATCGACTTTTCGCACCCCCGCGCGCAGCAGTTGCGTGCGTAAATCCGGGCCGGTGTCGATCAGGATGCCGGTGTCTTCGTTCTCGACAAAAATACTGGCGCGACTGCGCTGGTTGTGCGCATCGCCACTACTACAGACGGGGCAGTCGCAGCCGATGACCGGGGTCCCGGCACTCGACCCTGTCCCTAGGAAATGGATACGCAAGGGTCCTCCGTGGGCCGAAAGAGTCGTTTGAAATTCTCCAGGGTGGCTTGCGCCAATAGGTCCAAATCCGTGCGGCGCAGAGTTGCCAAGAAAGCCGCCACATGGGCGACGAAGGCGGGCTCGTTGCGCTTGCCACGCATGGGCACCGGCGCGAGAAAGGGGGCATCGGTTTCGATCAGGAGGCGGTCAAGGGGAATCGTCTTTGCCACTTCTTGCAAATCGCGCGCATTCTTGAAGGTCACGATGCCAGAAAAAGAGATGTAAAAGCCCAAGTCGAGGGCGGCCCGGGCAAATTCCGCATTTTCGGTAAAACAATGGATGACACCACCGCAGTCTTGCGCCCCCTCGCTACGCAACAGGGCCAAGGTGTCGGCGGCAGCCTCGCGGGTATGGATGATCAAGGGCTTGCGAGTCACGCGGGCCGCCGCAATGTGCAAGGCCAAGCGCTCTTGCTGCCAACCCTTGTCGCCCTCCAGGCGGTAGTAGTCGAGCCCGGTTTCTCCTACCGCCAGAATCTTTTCGTAGGCGAGGGCCGCCAAGAGATCCTCGTAGCTGGGCGTTTCTTCTTGGGGTTCGTTGGGATGCACCCCTGCCGCCCCCCAAATATGCGGCTCCGACGCTGCGAGGGAACGCACCCGCTCCCAGTCTGGCTGGCGCACTGCGGCAATCAGCAGGGACTGCACTCCTGCCTGCCGTGCCCGCTCCAAGACCGCAGAGCGATCCTCGGCAAAGTCGCTAAAATCGAGATGACAGTGGGAGTCAACGAGACAGGCTTGCATGGATTCTCCTTTCTACCCAATTCTACCCCGAATTCCTGGTCGGCGTCGCCCGCTGGCGCCGTGCCTCGAAGAGGGCAATCCCTGCTGCCACCGAAACATTCAGACTCTCGATGCGCCCCGCCATGGGAATGTGCAGCAAAAAATCGCAGTGTTCGCGCAGCAATCGACGAATACCCTTTTCTTCGCTGCCGAGCAGCAAGACCAGACGACCGCGCAGGTCGGCTTGGTAGAGGCTCTGCTGCCCCTCTCCGGCCAACCCCGCCACCCAAAAATTCTGCTCCTGCAACTGCGCAAGGCTGCGCGCAAGGTTGGTCAAAAAAAATACCGGCACCCGCGATGCCGCTCCTGCCGAGGCCTTGCGCACCGTTGCCGTAATCCCGCAGGCATTGTCTTTGGGAAGCAAGACCGCATCTACGCCTGCCGCCTCGGCGCTACGCAAACAGGCTCCAAGATTATGCGGGTCGGTGACGCCGTCGAGCATAAGCAAAAAAGCATCTGCAGGCAGTTGCTGCATAAAGGCCGACCAGTCTCGGGGTGGACGCGGCAGGGCAAGGGCAAGGACACCCTGGTGCTGCTCGCTATGGCAGCGGCGTGCCAGCAACTGGGCAGACTCGGTTGCTACGGGAATCTGCCGGGCACTGGCAATATCGCGAATTCCCCGCAGGCGTCCATCCTCGACCCGTTCCTGGGCAATCCACAAGCGCTCCACCTCTCCTGCCTCCAGAGCCGCCTCGACCGCGTGGATGCCGTAAATCCATTCTTCCGCCACTGCTGTACCTCCGAAAAAAACGGCGGCCAGAGAGGCCGCCGGATACGGACAAGACTTTGGGCCTGCTTTAGAACATATTGAAGATGTCGTCGACGATGTTATCGGCCACGGCAAAACCCGCGCCCAAGCCCAGACCCGTCATCACGTTGCCCATGAAACCACTACCCATACCCTGGGCTGGTGCATTCCACGGCCGCTGCGCCATGGCCGGATTCATTCCCGGCTGCCCAGCAGCCTGCTGCATCTGCATTTCCAATTGCTGGATACGCTGTCCCATCTGCTGCAACAAAAAATTGATATTCTGCTGCTGACTCTGCAGATTCATGGCCATGTTACGGAGATCCAAAATCAATTCCCGCGCTACCACAGAATCCGGCACGGCCGTCTGCAACTTCTGCGCCACCTGCTGCAAGCCCTGAATATTATTCTGGGTTGCCTGGGCAATCTGATTGTACTGCTGATCAAAAACTTGGTAATCCATTCCACACCTCCTCACAGTCACGGTTTAGATCGCGCTTCGGTGCCGGCAGTTCCTCGTTCCAGCAGCACCCGACGCTCCCACGCCAACCAAATGCCTCGCGCCAGCAGTACCAAGATAGGGCCGATGATCAAACCAATCAAGCCAAAGGCCGCAGCCCCGCCAAGAATGCTGAAAAACACCAGAAAAAAGGGCGCCTGACTCTGCGAACCAGTCAGAAGAGGACGGATTACTAAATCTGCCAGGGTAATGACAAAAAATCCCCATCCAAGCACTACCAAGCCTGCCAACCAATGGCCGCTAAAAACCAGCCAAAGGGTTGCAGCTCCCACCACCATCGTTGCGCCAAAGGGTATAGGTGAGAAAAGCGCCGTAACGACCGTCCACAGCGGCCAGGCACTAAGTCCCGCAATGCCGAAAGCGATGCCAATGAGCAAACCTTCGATGATGCCGACTCCAATCAAGCCGATGAGAACCGAGCGCGTTGCATCACGAGCCGCCAGCAAGAAGCGATCGCCGCGCTCCGCCCCCCACAATTGACTGGCGCTGAGGCGCAGTACCTCAGCGAGGCGTTGTCCATGCAAACTAATGGCAAATACCGTAAGGGCAGCGAAAAATGTATGGAGAACGAAAATCCAGAGCTGTCCGAGGGAGCTGGTGATGATCGCGGCGTGGTTGCTGAAAAAGCGAGAAAGATGGGCGCCATTCAAAAGACGAAGGTGTTCGACCGACCAAGTGCCGAGGTAGGGAATTTTCTGCAATTCCCGGGGCACTCCCAACAGGGGCGCGCCGCTCTGCCAGCGGGCAATGACCCGCAACAACTCGGGCAGGATCGATTCCACGACCAACACCGCGGGGATGATGATAATTGCCATCCATGCCAGGGCGTGCAATATCGACGCCAACCAGCGCGGCAAGTGCAGCCAACGCTGCAAGCGCAGCTGCCAAGGCCAGCCAACGGTGGCAAGCACAGCGCCCATGAGTATGGGCCCCGCATAAGGACTCAAGGCGTAGAGGGCGCCGAGGTAAATCAGCACCAACACCACAGTGCCCCAGGCAGCCAAACGCGGTTCTTCCCGCAGTGGAGTCATGAAGGGTAGCTCAGTGTAATGAAAAATCTGCGTATCCGAGGCGTTCCCAAACCGGTTGCACACCTTCGGGAAGGGGAAAGATTTGGCCAATCTCGGCATGGCCGATTTCCGGCCCGTGAAAATCCGAGCCGAGAGAGGCGGCGAGGTCGAGCTGTTGGGCCAATCTGCCGAGATGCTCGCGATCGGCTGCCCCTTGGGAACCCGAGCTGACCTCGATGGCGCCGCCACCGGCGGCACGGAACTCTTCGCAGAGGGCGCGCAAGCGCGAACCACTCAACTTGTAGCGTCCGGGATGCGCCACCACCGCGATGCCCCCGGACTGCCGGATCCAATCTACCGCCTCGGACATGGGAATCCAATCACTGGGCACGTAAGCCACTTGTCCGCGGCCCAACCAGCGTTGAAAGGCCTCGGCATTGTCTTGACAGTGGCCGGTGTCCTTCAACCAGCGGGCAAAATGAGTGCGTCCAACCATACGGCTGCCGGCGAGTCGGCGAGCGCCCTCCTCAGCACCCGGCATACCCGCTACGGCCAGTAGACGACTGATTTCGGCAGCGCGCCAGTCCCGAAATTCCATGATACGCGCAAGCCCCCGTTGTAGCTCACGATTGTGAATATCGATCCCCAACCCCACGATATGAATACCGATACCGCTCCACTCGCTCGACACTTCGACTCCCGGGATGAGGCCGATGCCCCGTTGCGCGGCTTTCTGCTGGGCCTCAACAATACCGGCGGTATTGTCGTGATCGGTCAGTGCCATCAGGCGCACTCCACGCTCGGCAACGCGCGCCACCAGTTCCTCCACGGACAAACTCCCATCGGAGTGCAGAGAATGCATGTGGAGGTCTACAGGAGACCGCGGGGACAAAGACGACATTGGAAACTCCAAGCGACTGCTTCGACCAGCTTTTATGATACCATCGCAGCCTGGACATAGCACTGCCAAGGAGTCTCCCTTGCCTTCCCTCGCCGACATTGCCAGCGCCAAAGCCCGTTTCGAACAACAAGTTCAACCCTTATTGGCACGGTTTGCCGAGAGTAAGATTGCCACCGGCGAACAAGTTACACCGCCGCAACTGGTCGACGCCCTGCGCCAGCTTTTCGTCGTGCTCGAGAGGGACACTGCCGAGTGGGATCCAAGCCTGCCGGAAGATGAGGCAGAGCGGATTGGCGACCTGAGCATCGGCCTACTCATGGATCTCGCCACCTGGGCGGAGCGACTGGGAGAGCGTAAGACCAAGGCTGCCCTGGAAGTGATCAGCGTGAGTATCGCCGCTTGGCTGGTACAGGAGCAGCAACCCATCCACACCCTCGATCCGATCGTAAACGGCCTCGCCATCCTGGCCAATGCCGAGGCCGATCCCACCGCACTCGCGGCCCTGGCACGACTCATGGGCGCCGTGGTTGCCGCTGCCGAGGCGGACTACGCTGCCGATTTAGAAAGCAATGATCCGCAACGTCCCTGGCGCATCCTGCTCTTCAATTGGGGAATCACGGCTACCCGCGCCCATGCACCGGAACTGATGCGCCAAGCCTTTGCCGCCCTGCAAAAATTCCTCCCTGCCGATGCGCCGCTATTTTTCCAGGAAGGGCGTCAGCAGGTGCTACAAGGCGAATTTCCGGAGGAGGTGCGTAAAGTGATGCTCGAGGCAGCTGCCGGCAGCACGCATAGTCTCCATTGAGACTTGCAAAAACCGTGGCCTCTGCAGGAGAGCACCGATTCATGCGCCAGTACTGGTTTCCCCTTCTCTTCCTCGCCTCTGTTCTTTGGCTGCTCTACCTGCTTGGGCCCATCCTTTCTCCCTTTGTGATTGCCGGGGTACTCGCCTACCTGGGCAATCCCCTAGTAACTCGCCTGCAGCGCTGGCACATACCGCGTGGCCTTGGGACCACCCTGGTCTTTCTGATCGTCCTCATCCTCCTCGCGGCGATTGTCGTTGCGCTCTTACCCATGGTGCGCGCCCAGACCATAATCGCCATCAACTATCTGGGACAGTACGCACAGCTCTTGCAAACGCAGTGGGTGCCGCAAATTTCCCAACGCCTTGGGGTACCCCTCGACAGCCATAGCTTGAGCCTGCTCGCCAGCAAAAATGCGAGCAAACTTGCGCACTGGGCCAGTAGCAGCCTACAAGTTGCCATTACCTCCGGCTCGGGGGTCTTATCGGTACTGATGAACTTTGTACTGATCCCGGTCATCGGCTTCTATCTGCTGCGCGACTGGCCGCGACTGCTCCACCGCATCGATGAACTGGTTCCTCGCGCTTACGCGGCGTTGGTCCGTCAGCTCGCCATTGATTCCGACCGCATGCTCATGGCCTTTTTACAGGGTCAGCTACTCGACATGCTGGCCCTTGGCGCCACCTATTCCATTGGTCTCAGCCTCGTTGGTTTGAAGACCGCGCTTCTCATCGGCCTACTTTCGGGTCTGCTCAGCTTTGTACCCTATCTGGGCTTTGCCAGCGGCATCCTGCTTGCCAGTCTGGCCATGTACATCCAGGGCGGCACCTTTCTTTCCATTCTTGAGGTTTGGGGGGTGTACGGGGTAGGACAGATTCTCGAGAGCACCATCTTCATCCCCATGCTGGTGGGAGATCGCATCGGGCTGCATCCGGTGTTGGTGATCTTTGCGGTTTTGGCCGGCGGGCAACTCTTTGGATTCGTGGGCCTGCTCGTTGCGCTGCCCATCACCGCCGTCCTCATCGCCCTGCTCCGCCACGCTCATCGCTGGTACTTGGGCAGCCCTTCGTATACCGGCGCGCCAACGCTGGAGGAGTGATTCCCGAATGGAAACCGTACCCTATCTGATCGTCGGTGCCGGCATTACCGGCTTGAGCCTTGCCTATGCTCTGCAGTCAGCAGGCAAGGAATTTCGTCTGCTCGAGGCTGGCCCCGGCGTAGGCGGCAATATTCAGACAGAGACCGAGGCAGGATTTACCTACGATCTGGGCCCCAATACTTTACTGGTGCGGGATCCTCGCGTTGCCGCGCTGCTGGAGGAACTCGCACTGCCGGAGCAGCTTGCCAACCCCTTGGCCCGCCGGCGCTTTGTGGTCAATCGGCGGCACGAGTTGGTCGCCTTGGGCCCCAAAACCTTGCTTGGCGGCAAACTCCTCTCTGCGCGCGCGCGCCTACGTCTGCTCACCGAGCCTTTTCGTCCGCGCGCCACCGGCGACGAGAGCATCGCTGCCTTTGTACGTCGGCGTCTTGGGCCGGAGGTACTCGACTGGATGGTCGATCCCTTCGTTTCTGGTGTCTACGCCGGCGATCCCGAACGTCTCTCCCTTGCCGCGAGCCTGCCGCGTTTGGCGCAGATGGAAAAGGAGCACGGCTCGCTACTCGGTGCCGCCTTGCGCGGACGTCGTCGCAAGGGCAGCAAAAGTCGATTGCTTTCCTTTGCTGGCGGCATGCAGAGCCTGCCTCGAGGAATCACCGCGCGGCTCGGCGATAAGATCCTCTGTAACAGTCCTGTTACCGCGATACACCCCACAGGAATGACTTGGCAGGTGGAGAGCGCAACTGGCGACTGGGAGACCGAGCGCCTGATTCTATGTCTACCGACCCAAGAGATCGCCCGGCTACTCCCCCCGCAGGCAGAAGCACTGCGCCGCCAACTCGCTGCCATCGAGTATCCGGAGCTTGCAACCGTCGCCTTGGGCTTTGGCCGCGAACAAGTACAGCATCCCTTGGATGGCTTCGGCGTCTTGATCCCCCGGCAACTCGGCATAGCCACCCTGGGCGCCCTATTTTCTTCGACGCTCTTTCCCGATCGCGCACCCACCGATCATGTCTTGCTCACCGCCTTTATTGGCGGTGCCCAGGGAAAGCTGCCCTCTGCAAAAACCGAGGACATTGTCGCGCGTGTTGTGGAGGACCTGCGGTCTTTGCTGGATATTCGCGGTGAGCCCCGGTTTCAGCGCGTGCGTTGGTGGCCGCGCGCCATTCCGCAATATCAGTTGGGGCACTTAGCGCGCGTAGAGGCTATCGACGCTGCTCTGCAGAGTTGGCCGGGGCTCTCCCTCCTCGGCAATTGGCGCGGTGGTGTTGCTTTGGGAGATTGCATCGGCAACGGACTGGAATTCGGCCGCAGTCTCTAGTGGTCTTCAGTCTGTCGGTTTTTCGGTAGCAGCGGGGGTGCCGGGCAAGCTATCGGCAACATGATGATATTGGAAGGCTAGACGACGGCTTTGACCGACCTGCTCCCGATAACTTTCCACCTCACCAACGATATCCACGGGAGTACCGGGCTGAATCAACTCGGCAATATCCCGGGCATCGTGATTCGACAAGGCGACGCAACCCGCCGTCCATCGCCCTGGGAAGACCTTGGCATCGCGACTGTACGAAAAATTTGGACCCATACCATGGATCCCGATGTACCCCCCCAGGGGCGTGTTTTGCGGCGGTGTTTGCCCGTTATCGAGGGCTGAAACAATGGCTTGGTACTGTGCACGACTGATGATGCCCTCGCGCAGGCCCCATTCTGCATCCTGGCGATTCGGATACGTCAACAACATGAAGGGCCCGTACTGCGTGCCCCAGCGCACATAGCCGATGTGATAATGGCCAAGCGGGGTTTTGTCATCACCGCGAATGCGTCGCTGTGCAGCTCCCCCAAACCCAATGGCAACCGGATAACTGGCGAGGAGTTGCGAACCGCGGTAGAGAAACAATTTACGCTGATCGGCGTTGATAACGATGTGTAGGGTGGCCGCTTGCGGTGCCGCAGATTGCGTCGGTGCCACGGGAGCCGGACTGGAGGCGGGGGGAGGCGGAATCTGCGCAGCATAGTACGCGACGGAATGCACCTGGCTGGGCGGCAACTGGCTTGCGCATCCTCCCAGCAAGCTCATTCCTAGCAAAACCAGCAATCCGGATTGCCAATGCCTCATATGCTTCCTCCGTCGCTAAAATTTTTCGCAGAATACCTGAAAACATTGGTTGATGTCTATGATTTCAAGACTATTTCAGCCAATGCTGGCATACCCGCTCGCGGCCCCCAGCCAGCGTCGAATGAGCACCTCCACGGCTACCGGATTGTCGCGCTCCAGGGTCTCGGCAAGGCGCGGGAGCAGGGCCAACAACGCTTCATCCCGCAAAAAATCGGCAATGCGCAACTGACGCTCACCGCTTTGCCGAATACCGAGAAACTCCCCCGGGCCGCGCATCTCGAGGTCTTTGCGCGCAATCACAAAGCCATCCTGAGAGGCACGCATGATCCGCAAGCGCTCGCGGGCTTTGGCGGAAAGCGGGGCCCGATACAGCAAAATGCACATGCTCGCCGCCGTGCCGCGCCCTACCCGCCCGCGCAGCTGATGCAACTGGGCAAGCCCCAAGCGCTCTGCATGTTCGATGACCATCACCGAGGCATTCGGCACGTCTACCCCCACCTCGATCACCGTTGTTGCCACCAATAACCGCAGGGCCCCACTGCGAAATGCCTCCATGATCTGGGATTTTTCTTCGCTGCGCTGGCGACCGTGGAGCAAACCGATGGCAACCCCGGGCAGAGCCTGCTGCAGCTCGGCGTAGCTCGCCTCTGCCGCTTGCAGCTCGAGCACTTCCGACTCCTCGATCAAAGGGCAAACCCAGTAGATTTGCCGACCTTCGGCAAGGAGACGATGCAAGCGCCGGATGAGTTCCTCGCGACGGCTATCGGCCAAGACCAGGGTTTCGATGGCTTGTCGACCTGGCGGCAAGGCGTCGATGCTGGAAAGATCGAGATCGGCGTGCAAGGTCATGGCGAGGGTGCGCGGAATGGGGGTTGCCGTCATCACCAGAAGATGCGGCAGCGCGCCTTTCTCAAGCAGACGCCGACGCTGATCAACACCAAAGCGGTGCTGCTCGTCGATAATCACCAAACCGAGCCGGAAAAAGGTGACTTCATCCTGAAACAAGGCTTGGGTGCCGCAGAGTACCTGTATATCGTTTGTTTGCACCGCCGCTAGGGTTTCCCGCCGTTGTCGTGCGCCTTGGCTGCCGAGCAGCAAGCCCACCCGCAAGCCCAAGGGCGCAAACCACGTCGACAGACGGTCCTGCAATTGCGCCGCAAGGATTTCGGTGGGGGCCATGATCGCTACCTGCATGCCCGCAGCTACTGCATGTAGGAGAATAGCGGCGGCAACCAAGGTCTTACCGGAGCCGACATCTCCTTGCAGCAAACGGCGCATGGGTTGGCTGCGCGCTAAATCGGCCACCGCTTCGGCAATGACCCGTTCCTGGGCGGCAGTCGGCGTAAAGGGTAACCGCGCGCGGAGCTGTTCCCAGAGCCTCGGGTCAGGAATGGCAACGGCGAGGCTTTGCTTTGCTGCGCGGGCGCGCTCGCGGCGCAAGGCCAAGTGATGAGCCAGGAGCTCATCCAAAGCCAGGCGTTGCCATTCCCGGTCCTGGGGCGTTGGCGCGGCGCCCGCCGCTTGGTGCAGATGGCGAATGCTGCTTGCCAGGTTGGGCCAGTCCGGGAGAAGACCTTGCAGCGGATCCGCCAACTCCGGCAACAATGCCAAAGCCGAGGCAATGAAGCGCCGCCACTGCTGTTGGTGCAGGCCCTCGGTACTCGCATAAAAAGGCGTCAGGTGCGTGGGTAAGTGAAAGTCTGCACGATCCGCCAACTGCCATTCCGGATGCACCATCTCCAGCCCATTCAGTCCGGAGCGTAATTCTCCAAAACACCAAAGGCGACGTCCGGCGTGCCACTGCTGGCGTTGGCTAGGCGCAAGGTGAAAGAAACGCAGGGTGAGTCTGGCCGCGCTGGCATCTCTGAGCTGTAACAACCACTGCTCGCGCCGACCCTGCTGCCGCTGCAAGGCGATGATCTCGCCCAGGACCGCCGCCTCCATACCCGGCCGCAAAGAGGCGATAGGGAACAGTTGGCGGCGATCCTGAAAACGAATGGGGAGATAGAACAGCAAATCTTCGATCTTTTCCAGACCGAGACCTTGCATCCGCTGCGCGAGAGCCGGCCCGACTCCCGGCAGCGAGGTGAGCGGATCAGCGAGATGGTAGCTGGGT
Organism: Candidatus Igneacidithiobacillus taiwanensis; assembly: GCF_031962545.1. NCBI lineage: Bacteria > Pseudomonadati > Pseudomonadota > Acidithiobacillia > Acidithiobacillales > Acidithiobacillaceae > Igneacidithiobacillus > Candidatus Igneacidithiobacillus taiwanensis. The sequence goes on along the minus strand of NZ_JAVRKK010000015.1, from coordinate 7,254 downwards.
TTTGCTCCCGCCATGGGGCTCAGCGGCTGAGATCGGCGGCGCGGCGTGCTTCCCAGTCGGCGAGCAAAGACTGCAAATCGATGTGATGCATGGCCGCCACACCCGCCAGGGTTTCCCGGTCGGCAATAAAGCATTCGTTACAGCGAATGCCCCGCTCCTCGAGTAGCGTACGTAACTCCGGGTAGCGCTGCAGCAAGGCGCGCATGGGTAATTGCCAATCAGTCGGCAGCATGACTCGTGCCCTGCACGGCAACGATACCATCGATCTCGACCACAGCACCGCGCGGCAAAGCTGCCACCTGCAGTGCCGCCCGCGCCGGGTACGGCGGGGTAAAAAAGGCTTCCATGGCGGCATTGACGGCCGCAAAGTTGCTGAGATCAGCCAGATATACCTGTAGCTTGATGGCGTGGCGCAAATCCGTACCAGCGGCCACACAAACGGCCTGCAAATTATCCAACACCTGCTGCAGCTGCACGGAAAAATCCCCCTCGACCAAGTTGCCGGTACGCGGATCAATGGGAATCTGGCCAGACAAATAAAGCAAATCACCATGAACCATGGCTTGGCTGTAGGCGCCAATGGCCTGGGGGGCGGCAGGGCTGTGTATGGGCTTTGGCATCGAGTTTCTCCTGAAAGTCATCCTTTGACGCGCTGTACCCGCGATACCGAGGGCAGGGAACGCAGACTGCGTACCACCTGCGCTAGGTGATCGCGATCACGCACGCTGATGGTAAAAGTAATGCCGGTGTAGAGGCCATCCTGAGGTTCGATATCGACATGATCGATATTGGCGTCGGCCTGGGCGATGTGCGTTGCCACCCGCGCCAAGACACCTCGACCACTCTCGGCAACGACTCGCACCAGCACCGGAAACTCGGCATGCACCGCCGGATCCCACTGCACGTCGACCCAACGATCACGGCGTTTGCGCCATTCTCGGATGTTATGGCAATCGTGGGTGTGCACCACGATGCCCTTGCCTGCAGTTATGAAACCGAGGATGGGATCGCCGGGAATGGGGCGACAGCAACGCGCCAGGGTAACCGGCATGCCCTCGGTGCCGCGGATGAGCAGCGGCTGATTGTGCTCTCCTTCCCGCCCCTGGCGACCGGGCAATAGGGAGCTCACGGCCTGCCCCAAACGCCGCGCGGTTTGCGCAAGACGCCCGCGTTCCTCTTCGGGAACCAGTTTTTGCGCCACCACCAACGGAATCACCTGCCCAACGCCAATCGCAACCAGCAAGGCGCTGCGGTCTTCCACCTGGAAAGTTGCACAGACCCGCCGTACCTGTTCCTCGTCGAGGGCGTCGATGGATGTTCCCAGACTGCGCAGAGCCTTGTCGAGGAGATTGCGTCCAAGCTGCTCGGCATCACTCCGTTGAATCGTCTTCAGATAGGAGCGGATATTTGCCCGCGCCTTGGCAGTCGCAACGACCTCCAGCCAGCCCGCCTGCGGATGCGCGGATTCGGCGGTAATGATCTCCACTTTGTCACCGTTGTCGAGAATGCTGCGCAGGGGGACATAGATCTCGTTGATCTTGGCGGCCACCGCTCGATTGCCGATATCACTGTGTACAGCATAAGCAAAGTCGATGGCCGTAGCCCCCCGTGGCAGCCCCAAAATCTTCCCCTTGGGAGTAAATACATAGACCTCGTCGGGGAAAAGGTCCATCTTGAGGCTCTCGAGAAACTCTTGGGAATCGCCGCCCTGCGCCTGCAATTCCAGCAGACGCTGGATCCAGGCACGCGCCTGGGCCTCGGCATGGGCTTTTTGCACGCCGCTCTTGTAGAGCCAGTGCGCGGCCACCCCTGCCTCCGCCACCCGATGCATATCTTCGGTGCGAATCTGGACTTCCACCGGATGACCGAAAGGGCCCAGCAAAATAGTATGGAGAGATTGATAGCCATTCGATTTGGGGATGGCGATGTAATCTTTAAAACGGCCAGGGATGGGGCGAAACAAGCTATGGACGATGCCAAGCACGCGATAACAAGTATCGACATCATCGACGATGACCCGAAAAGCATGCAGGTCATGAATAGCAGAGAAAGGCAACCCCTTCTTCTGCATCTTGCGGTAGATGCTATAGACATGCTTCTCCCGCCCACTCACTTGGGCGCGGATGGCCTCCTGCCGTAAGCGCTCGGCAATGAGTTGACCGATTTTCTGCACCGCCTCTTTGCGGTTACCGCGCGCTGCCTTGATTGCCTGGTTGAGGGCATGCCAACGCTTGGGGTAGAGATGGGAGAATGCCAACTCCTCCAGCTCTATCCGAATGGCATGAATGCCCAAGCGCTGGGCTATGGGAGCATAAATCTCCAGGGTTTCGCGGGAGATGCGACGCCGTTTCTCTGGCGCCATGACCCCCATGGTACGCATGTTGTGGAGCCGATCGGCGAGTTTGATGAGCACCACCCGGATGTCTCGCGACATGGCGAGAAACATTTTGCGAAAGTTCTCTGCCTGCGCTTCTTCTCGGGTTTCGAATCGCACCTGGCCGAGTTTGCTGACGCCGTCGACCATCTCTGTGACTTCGGCGCCAAAACGCGCGGTCAATTCCTCTTTACTGACATTGCAATCTTCGATGACGTCGTGCAACAAAGCGGCCTGGATCGTTGCCACATCCAGCTGCAGTTCGGCCAGAATACAAGCGACGGCTACCGGATGATGAATGTAGGGCTCGCCGCTGCGACGCTTTTGCTCGCGATGCGCAGCCGCTGCGAGCTCGTAGGCATCACGGACGCGCTGCACGTCCTCCGGCGTTAAATACCGTTGTAACAGAAGACGGAGCGGCGCGCAGGGGTCTTCCAAAGCCGGCACGACCGGCGACAGATGCAAGGTCTCGACGTTATCCGCCAGCAATACGAGATCTGGCGCGTCGTTGCATTCAGTCGCCGCCGACATCCTCAGTACCTACCGGCCCGCGTCGCGACGCCCCCGGAAAGCTGGCGAGCAAGGGTGGCGTCGGCTCATCGAGAATGGCGCGAGAAACCTTGCCACTGGCAATTTCCCGCAAGGCAACCACGGTGTTCTTATCGCGACCAGCAGGAACGAAAGGTTGTGCACCACTAGCCAACTGGCGGGCACGGCGGGCCGCCACCAGGGTCAACTCAAAACGATTGTCTATCTGCGCTAGGCAGTCTTCGACGGTAATACGGGCCATGACAGCAATTCCTCTATGTATATTCAAGCCAATAAGTCGTGCAGCCGCGCGTGCTCGGCGTGCTGCTGACGGTTGCGCCGCAGATGCTCGGCGCGAACGATGCAGCGCAGGTCTTCCAAGGCGCGCTGAAAATCCTCATTTACGACGAGATAGTCGAATTCGTCGTAATGTAGCAGTTCTTCCCGCGCTGCCGCCAGTCGCTTGGCAATCACCTGGTCACTGTCCTGGCCACGTCCGCGCAGACGCTCGGACAGGGTGGCTAGGGACGGCGGCAGAATGAATATACTCACCACGTGCTCGGGCAAGCGCTCGCGCACCAGACGCGCGCCCTGCCAATCGATCTCCAAGAGACAGTCGGTACCAGCAAACAGTTGTTTTTTGACCCAGGATTCTCCGGTGCCATAGTGATTGCCGTGCACCAAGGCGTGCTCGAGGAATTCCCCTCGCTCCGCCATCGCGGCAAATTGTTCGGCAGAGATGAAGTGGTAGTCTCGCCCGTCTTCCTCTCCAGGACGCGGAGCGCGAGTGGTGTAGGACACCGAGGTGCGAAGATTCGGCGACTGCTCCACCAACGCCTTGGAAAGGCTGGTTTTGCCCGCGCCACTGGGCGCCGAGATGATCCACAAAATACCGCTGTAATGCGCGTGCTTGGCCATGACTATTCCACGTTTTGAATTTGTTCTCGTATTTGTTCGATGAGCACTTTGAGTTCGATCGCCGCCTGACTCACCTGCTGATCGCCTGCTTTGGAGCCCAGGGTGTTGGCCTCGCGATTACACTCCTGCACCAGAAAATCAAGCCGACGACCCACCGGCTCATCCCGCTCCAGTGTCTGGCGAAACTCTTGCAGATGGGTAGCCAAACGTTCCATTTCTTCTGCCACATCTTGCCGGTGCAGATAAAACACCAGTTCTTGCTCCCAGCGCGCCGGCTCCACCTGCTGCCGCAATTCACCAAGACGCCGATCCAGACGCTCGCGCAGGCGCGTCTCGATGAGCGGCAACTGCCGTTGCAGCGCTGTCAAAATCTCCCCCATGTTGTCCAGCTTGTGGCGGAGAATCGACGCCAACGCCTCACCTTCGCGGGCACGAGTCGCCTGCAATTCAGCCAGTGCCGCATCCAGCAAGGCGAGGAGCTGCTCTGCCGAAAGATCCGCTGTTGGCGCCTGCAATACTCCGGGCCAGCGCAACAAATCCAGGGCAGAGGGCAACGGTAGCGGCGTGCCCCAGAGCTCGGCAGCCTGCCCCGCGGCATGGCGCAAGCCCTGGAGGAGACCCGAATCGACCTGCAGACTGGCCTCCCCACGCGATTCCTGGCGCAGCCAAATCTCCACTCGACCCCGCTTGATTACCTGCCCGACCCGTTGCCGAATCTCTCCCTCGAGACCCAGATGCGTCTCGGGCAGGTGCAGCACCGTCTCCAAGTATCGGTGATTGACGGCACGAATCTCCCAGACGTGGCTATCCCCCTTCTCGCCCCCCACGACTCGGGCATACCCCGTCATGCTGCGTAACATGCACTCCCCACTTCCCGGAAAGTTGGCAGTCTAACACGCAGCGGCACCGACGCCACTTACCACCAGGGATATCCCCACCCCCAACGCGGGCCCCAGGGCCCGATATAGCCCGGCCAGCCCCAGCCCCAACCGCCGGTGAGCACGACGGTATTCATCCGTGGCTCCGGTTCCGGCAAAGGCCACAGGTATACACGGCTCGCACTAATACGAGGGTAGGGATAGTCGTACCCCCCTACTTTCTTTTTGACGACCCCGGTTATCGTTCCCACAAAGGTCATCTCGCGACCAGCGGCATAGAGGGTCGGGTCGTAGAAGCCGGGCGCACAGGCAATGAACCGGCCTGCATCGGCAGACTGACGACCCAGCCGCGGACGGCCGTCTCGGTCCAGGGGAAAGCCGAGCATGGTAAAACAGGTTTGATCCGCCTCGGGCTCGGTCTGGATGAGTTCTCCACCCCAACGTACCAGCTTGCCATTCTCGGCGCCGGTCTGTGCCTGGTGTGGGGTAATGGGGGGGAAGTCTCCCGGGATGGGCGACATCGTCGCGCAGGCACTCAAAGCCAAGGGGAGCACAGTCAACGAAAAGATCTGCCAAACTCGCATAAAATCCCTCACTACAGAAAGAGTTACCACTAGCATTCTAGGTCATTTCGTGAAACCGGGGTGTCACAAAAGTGTCACAAAATGTTCATCATAGTGAAACAATTTCCTGGTAGCCTCTATGACTTATTACGGATCGATCTATGCCATCGATCTCGGTGCCGCGAACCTCGTCACCCTTGATATGGAGCGTATCATGAAAGCAAGCAAGCCTTTGAGCCTTTCTGTCTCGGCAGCCCTGCTGTTTTTGACCCAGACTGCCGCCCATGCCGATACCCAGTCCCTAGGGACCGTAACCGGTACTGCTAGTAGCGGTTCCACAGGTTTTTTTGGCGCTACACCCAAGGTCAACGTCGGTCACACCCCTGCGTCGGACATCCAGCAAGTGCAGAAGTTCGACAAGACCGCCACCAACCAGGAGACCACCATCACCAAGGGTCAGTTCGACATGCTCACGCCGACCGACTCCTATACGCAAGCCCTCAACAACCTGCCCAATGCCATGGTGGTCAGCAGCGGCGATAGCATGGATGGCGACGATGTCTACATCAACGGCTTCAGCAAGTCGCTGATCAATTTCACTCTCGACGGAATTCCCCTCAACGACAACGATAGCTACACCTACTACACCAACGAATTCATCCCCTCGGTGCTCGTGGCCAATGCCAAGTATTACCCTGGCGCAGAATCTGCCGCTTTGCCGGGCCTGGCTGCATTCGGCGGCGCCTTTGCCACCAATAGTCTGCAGCCCTCACCGTTCCCTATGGTGCGCCCGATCGTTGGCGGCGGATCGTTCGGCAAATACAATTACGGCGGCCTGATCAATACCGGGCTGTTTGCCAAAAATGTCGCACCAACCTCTGCCTGGATTTATATGAATAAAATCCAGCGCGATGGTTATTTTCAAAACAATGGCGCAATTCAGACCCAGTTTCTTTTCAAATCCGTCACCCACGTTGGCCCTGGTGATCTCACCCTGTTCTTTACCCAGAACAATCAGCGCTTCAATTATTACAATGGCGCCACCCCTACACAAATCGCCCAGTTTGGTCAGGATTACAATAGCTATACCAGCAATCTGTACAACCCCAATGGCACCATCAACACTAATTACACCGGATTCAATTACAACAACTATCTCAACTGGCTCGGGTACGCCAAATATGAGGGCCAGCTCGGCGCGGTGCATTTTTCTGACCAGCTCTACTATTACTATGGCAACGGCTTTGGTGCCGGGGCTACCACATTCAACACTACGTTGTTGACACCTGCTGGCACGATTATTTCTGCCAATCCGCGTAATTATGGCGGCGCTCTACTACGGCAGAGCGTGAACTTGACACATCGCTGGGGCAATATTGCTCGCCTTCTTTTCCCGCTCGGGCCGGTGGATACCGAAGTCGGGTTTTGGTTCAATCATAATAATACGTTGCATGCGGCCAACTATTATAGTTTGGCCAATACCTATGTAGGCGCAAATTACTACGAGCCCGTGGTAACTGACACCTATGAACCTTATCTCGTCTTCAATTATAAACCTATCGACGCCCTTCGCCTGACGGCTGGCGTCAAATACCTGTATGCGGAGCGCAGCTTTGTCGACGACGTGGCCTTGGCCCGGAAGCTTCCGGGACAATTCAATGTCAATTTTTCCTCGGTCCTACCCTCGGTGGGCGCGAATCTCCGCATTCTGCCCAATTGGCACGCCTATTTTAACTACACGGAAAACAGCAATCCACCTGGATACAACCAGTTTTATACCGGAACCTACAATCCCAACCTGAAGCCCCAGAGTGCAAAGACGTACACTTTTGGTACCAATTGGGAGGTTGGCCCCTGGACCTCGCAACTACAAGCCTTCCGGGTAGATTTCTCTAAGGAAGATCTGATCTAGCCGAAGAAGGCATTGCCGTTGATCCAGAATCTCAAAAAAAACGCCATGAGGCCCATTGCTGATCGAAATACCACTATTTTC